>JAMNYN010000641.1 GCA_023622805.1 Pseudomonadota bacterium
GGCGTTCAGCGCCAGGATATTGGTCTGGAACGCAATGCCGTCGATCACGCCGATGATGTCGGCGATCTTGCGGCTGCTGTCGTTGATGCCCTTCATGGTGCCCACCACCTGGGCCACCACGTCACCGCCTTGCACTGCCACCGTCGAGGCGCTCAGCGCCAGCTGGTTGGCCTGGCGCGCGTTGTCGGCGTTCTGCCGCACCGTCGAGCCCAACTGCTCCATCGAGGCCGCGGTTTCTTCCAGCGCGCTGGCCTGCTCTTCCGTGCGGCCCGACAGGTCGCTATTGCCTGAAGCGATCTGCGCGCTCGCCGTGGCCACGCTTTCGGCATTGCCGCGCACGCGGTTCACCGTCTGCGCCAGGCTGGACTGCATGCGCTGCAAAGCCTCCAGCAAGACACCCATTTCGTCCCGATTGCCCACCACGATCACCTGGGACAGATCGCCCTGGGCAATGCGGTTGGCGGCCTGTACCGCGCGCTGCGCCGGCCGGGTCACGGAGCGCGTCACCAGCGCGCCGCACAGGGCCGCGACGAGGGCACTCAGGCCCACGCCCGCCACCAGCCACCACTTGGCGGTGTCATAGGCGGCGCTGGCCGACTGCTGCGCCTGCTGCGCGCTTTGCTGGCTGAACTGGTTCAGCCGTCCAGCCGCTTCGACGATGGCCGTGAACGCGGCTTCCGACTCGCCGTTGTACAGATTGATCACCGGATCGCCGAGGAAAGCGTCCTGCTCGGTCAGGCTGAAATCCTTGTCCTTGGCGACCTGGAACAAGGCGTTGTGGCTGTCGACATAGGTCTTGCGCGCGGCCTGGTACTCGGCCATCAAGGCGCGCTCTTCGCTACCGCGCTCCAGCGCGACATACGAGCGCTCCAGTGGTTCGAGCAATTGGTAGACGGCCTGCGCACGCGACGCCAGGCCGTTGACTTCTTCCAGGCTCTTGGCGGCAAGCAGGCCGCTGTCCAGGCGTCGCATGCGGTTCCACTGGACACGGATATTGCCGGTGTCGGACACGCTGCGCACGGAGTGCTCGCCAAGGTACTGGGCCGTTGTCTGCATTTTCTGCAGCTGCCACAGCGCCAGCCCACCCACGCCCACGGTCAACAACACCACCAGAAAGAAACCCAGTCCCAGCTTCAAGCCCAGGCGCATATCTGCCAATTTCATGTTTGTCTCGCTCAGCTCGCTTGCCACACAACGTCCACATGCCCACTGTCGCTCACAGCTCGAACATGCCCCAATCAAAACAGCGTGCTGTCATTGCTGACAGCACGCTGTTGGAACTTTTCACGGCCTCAGGCCTGGTGCACACGCCCGCTCGATGCCGGCAGGAAACAGGCACACCTGGCCATGGCGGTGCGACTCAGCCCTTGTAGTTGGCGATGCCGTCCACGATTTCCTTCTTGGCCGCGTCCACGCCTTGCCAGCCCTGGACCTTGACCCACTTGCCCTTTTCGAGGTCCTTGTAGTGCTCGAAGAAGTGGGAAATCTGGGCCAGCGTGATTTCGTGCACGTCGGCGATCGATTCGATCTTGCTGTACGAAGGCAGGATCTTGGCGGTGGGCACGGCCAGCACCTTGCCGTCCACGCCGGCTTCGTCTTCCATCATCAGAATGCCCAGCACGCGGCAAGGCACGACCACGCCCGGTGGCAGTGGGAAAGGCGTCATCACCAGCACGTCCACCGGGTCGCCGTCGCCCGACAGGGTTTGGGGCACATAGCCGTAGTTGGTGGGGTAGTGCATGGCCGTGGTCATGAAACGGTCGACGAAAATCGCGCCCGATTCCTTGTCCACTTCGAACTTCACGGGAGCGGAGTTGGCCGAGATTTCGATGACCACATTGAAGGTGTCGGGAGCATTCTTGCCAGGGGAGACTTTGTCGAGGGACATGGTGATATTGAGTTGAGTGAAATGTGCGGTCCACAGCGGGATTGGCCCCGATTTTAGGCGCAGCCCCGCTACGTCCTCCATGCCAGCCGCAAATTCACCTGCCGGCGGTCTGGCCCACGCGCGCCTGCATGCTGGCTTGCACCTCGCGGCGCAGGCCCAGTACAAAGCCCATCTCGGCCAGCACGAACAGGGGTCCGACCAGCAGGCCGACCACATCGTCGAAAAATGCCGGCTTGCGACCTTCCCAGTAATGTCCGACAAACTGGATCAGCCAGCCCAGTACGAACAGGCCCAGGCCCGTGCCCAGCCACAGGGCCAGCGATTGCTGCGCCAGCCACTGGCCCGACCACAGCAGCAGCGCCAGCAGCGCCGCCATGCACAGGCCGTAGCGCCGGTCCAGCCGCAGGTAGAACCAGGCGGCAGCCAGCGCGACGAACAAGGCCGGACTCAGCGCCACGCCGCCCGCGGCCAGGGCAGGCCGCGACAGCAGAATCACCACCGCCCACAAGATCATGGGCACGCCTATGAAGTGCGTGAACACGTTGCGCGGGTCGCGGTGGTACTCGGCGTACTGGGACAATTGGTCGATCAGGGTTTTCATGAGGCAGCAAAAAGAGGAAGCGTGCGTCAATATGGTGGTGCCCATCCCTCGCCACGTCTGTCGTGATGCTGACACAAGCGCCTTCCACCCATTTTTCCGCCCTGCTGCCGGAACACCTGATCATTTTGCGTTCGGGTCGCTGGTTCCATGAGCTGCCGCGGACGCTGTCCGAGCAGTTGACGGGCTTGGCAAGGACCCAGCAACTGGCGCCGGGCGAAGCCCTGTACCTGCGCGGCGATCCGCCGGGCGGTCTGTACGCCGTTTTGCGCGGCACCCTGGGCATTTCCGGCGCCTGCGGTGGGGGCCAGGCGCGCAGCTCCCTGCTGACCCTGCTGGAGCCCCCGGCCTGGTTTGGCGAGACCTCGCTGTTCGACCGCGACGCTCGCTCGCATGACGTGCACGCCACCGAGCCCAGCTGCGTGGCGTATATCCCCCAGGCACCGCTGCTGCAATGGCTGGACCAGCATCCCGAGCACTGGCGCTCGATGGCGCTGCTGCTGACGCACAAGCTGCGCCAGGCCTGGATCACCCTGGAAGAACAGTCCTTGCTCGCCGCGCCCCAGCGCCTGGCGCGCCGGCTGGTGTCCATGGCCGAAGATTACGGCCTGCGACTCGACACCACGCAATCGCGCCGCACGCTCAACCTGTCGCAAGAGCAGCTGGCACGCATGCTGGCGCTGTCGCGCCAAACCACCAACCAGATACTGCAGGACTTGCAGCAACGCGAGCTGATACGCCTTTACCGGGGCAAGCTCGAAATCCTGGACCTGCCCCGGCTGCGCGAAAGCTGCTTGATGAAGTAGCCCCCACGCTCGCCCACTTCGTGTGGTTCGCTGCCCCCCGAGGGGGCCGTCGCCGCCTAGGGGCGGCCCGGCGGCGGCGGGTGTGGTCTTTTCAGACGCTCTGCCGCGCTTACCCACGCGCTGCGCCTGCCCCGGGCCGCGGTGCAATGGCCGGATGCCAAGCGATGCCGGACAGCCAGGGCTTGCCTCCATGGCCATTGTTCGCTACGGTCAGGGGATACGGTAGCTGTGTTGCCGCCGCCTTGCTCTCCTGAATCCACGATGCCTCTGACAGAAATTTCCGGCCGCAGCCCTCAACACCTGCGCGATGTACGCTTTCGCAGTTTTTTACGTCCCGATGGTCTCTGGGACATTGAAGGCGAGTTGCACGACAGCAAGGCCGTCGACCTGAACCTCTCGAACAACCGCCACGTAGCCGCGGGCACAGCCGTCCACCATATGTGGATTCGCACCACGATCAACACCGCCCTGGAAGTGCAGAGCATCGAAGTCTCCATGGACTCCCACCCGATGGGCCACTGCCCCGAAGCCGCCGCCGCCTTGCAAAGAATGGTCGGCTGCAGCATGGCGCGCGGCTGGCGCAAGTCCATCCAGGAGCACCTGGGCGGTGTCGCCAGCTGCACCCATTTGCGCGAGCTGCTGTTCAACATGGCCACGGCCGCGTTCCAGTCGGTCACCCACGTTTTCTCCAGTGACGACCCGGAGCAGCCGCCGCGCCATCTGGGCCAGTGCCTGGGCTGGGACTTCAATGGCCCGGGCGTGGCCGCCCACTACCCGCAATTTGTGCACTGGACCCCCAGCGCACGCCGCGCCGCGCCGTCGGCGACGGACGCCTCGGCCGCCAGCGAGCGGTGATCGCAAGCGCCCTGTGCCCACCCCTGTGGTCGGGCATGCCGCTGACAGGAAGAAACAGCGCCGGGAATGCGGCAGAATGCCCTTATGGCTGAACGAGTAATCCCCCTGGTAGACCAGCGCGCGACATTTTTGTCGGCGGCTGTGCCGCTGCTGTCCAGTGCCCCTACGGGGCTGCTGCTGGACCAGTTGGGGCGACCCCTGCGCGACCTGCGCATCAGCGTCACCGACCGCTGCAATTTCCGCTGCCAGTACTGCATGCCCAAGGAGGTGTTCGACAAGGACTACACCTACCTGCCGCACAGCGCCCTGCTCAGCTTCGAGGAGATCACGCGCCTGGCCCGCCAGTTCCTGGCCCACGGCGTGCACAAGATCCGCCTCACGGGCGGCGAGCCGCTGCTGCGCAAGAACCTCGAAGCGCTGGTGGCCCAGCTCGCGGCGCTGCGCACCGTGGACGGCCTGGCGCCGGACCTCACGCTCACCACCAACGCCTCGCTGCTGGCGCGCAAGGCGCGCGCTCTCAAGGACGCCGGCCTGAACCGCGTGACCGTGAGCCTGGACGGGCTCGACGACGCCGTGTTCCGGCGCATGAACGATGTGGATTTTCCCGTCACCGACGTGCTGGCCGGCATTGAAGCCGCGCAGGCCGTGGGCTTTGCGCGCATCAAGGTCAACATGGTGGTCAAGCACGGCACGAATGACGACCAGATCCTGCCCATGGCCCGGTTCTTCCGCGGCACGGGCGTGACCCTGCGCTTCATCGAATACATGGATGTGGGCGCGACCAACGGCTGGTGCATGGACGAAGTCCTGCCTTCGGCCCAGGTGCTTGAACGTCTGCAGTCCGAATTTGCGCTGGTGCCGCTGGCGCCCGGCAGTACAGGGGAAACCGCCGAGCGCTGGGGCTATGCCAATGCGCTGGGCGAGCACGACCCGCAACTGGGCGAAGTCGGCTTCATCAGCAGCGTCACCAAGGCTTTTTGCCACGACTGCAACCGCGCCCGGCTGTCCACCGAGGGCAAGCTGTTTCTGTGCCTGTTTGCCTCGCAGGGCTGGGATTTGCGCGGCCTGCTGCGCAGCGGCGTCAGCGATGCCGACCTGTCCGCGGCCATCGCCCCGCTGTGGCAAGGGCGCAGCGACCGTTATTCGGAATTGCGCAGCAGCCTGCCGCCCAGCGCGGCCAGCCCGGGCCGGCGCATTGAAATGAGTTATATCGGCGGTTGAAGGCCCGTCCGGGCCGGCCCGCTGCGCCTGCACCCCCATGATTGACCTCCACGACATCACCGGCCTGGTACTGGCCGGCGGCCGCGGCACCCGCATGGGCGGCCTGGACAAGGGCTTGCAGCCTTTTCGCGGCCTGCCCCTGGCCCAGCATGCGCTGCAGCGCCTCGCGCCCCAGGTAGGCCCCTGCCTGCTCAATGCCAACCGCCACCTGGACCGCTACGCCGACTTCGGCGTGCCGGTCCGGCCCGACAGCCTGGACGGCTACGCCGGTCCCCTGGCCGGATTTCTCACCGGGCTGGACCACTGCGACACGCCCTGGCTGCTCACCGTGCCCTGCGACACGCCGCTGTTTCCACGGGATCTGGCCCAGCGCCTGGCCCAGGCCGCGGCCGCCACGGATGCCGAGATCGTGCTGGCGGCCGGGCCCCAAGCGGACGCCCAGGGCCGGCTGCAGCTGCGCGCCCAGCCGGTGTTCTGCCTGCTGCGGGCCTCACTGCTGAGCAGCTTGCAGCGCTTCACCCAGGCGGGTGGGCGCAAGATCGACGCCTGGACCGCGCAGCATCGCTGCCATACGGTGGCCTTTGACCTGCCCGGCGACGACCCCCTGGCTTTTGCCAATGCCAACACCCTGGACGAGTTGCACGCCCTGGAGCAGACCCCATGACCCTCCCGCCCACCTTGTCCCAGATTGCCGAGCGCCTGCAAGGCTATGACCCCGAGGCCATGGACGTGAACGGCGTGCAGGCCTTTCTGACCCAACTGGTACAGCCCCTGCAGGAAAGCGAAACCCTGGCGCTGGACGACGCCCTGGACCGGGTGCTGGCCCAGGACCTGGTCTCGCCGATCAACGTGCCGGCGCACGACAACTCGGCCATGGACGGCTACGCGTTTGCCGGCCATCAGCTGCGGCCCGGCCAAAGCCTGCGGCTGCGCATGGCCGGACGGGTGCTGGCCGGCGCCACCTGGCAAGGCGAACTGCAGGCGGGCGAGTGCCTGCGCATCATGACCGGCGCGGTCATGCCGCCAGGCCTGGACACCGTCGTGCCCCAGGAGCTCACCATGCAGGATGCCGACGGCGCCATCGTGCTGGCGCCCGACCTGCTGCAGCCCGGC
>JAMNYN010000106.1 GCA_023622805.1 Pseudomonadota bacterium
GCCCGAGGTCGCGGCCGCGCCGCTGGAGGCGCCGACCCGCGCGGCTGCACGCCCGCGCCTGCACCCGCTGGCCGCGGTGATGGCGCTGGTCCTGGTGATCCTGGGCGCGGGCTGGGCCCTGTGGAACCATGCGCCCGCCTCCGCGCAGGCGGATGCTCCCAGCGAGAAACCGGCGTCCCTGCAGCTGTCGCCCGCGGCGCAGGACAAGGCGGTCAAGAGTGCCAGTTTGGCGATTGCGCTGGCGGACCCGGCGCTGCGCATGCAGGTCGAGCCCAACGCCGAAGGCGGTGTCACGGTCAGTGGCTGGGTCGACAACGCCGAGCAGTTCGATCGCCTGGCGCAAGCCTTGTCCAGCCTGCGTCCGTTGCCCCGGCTCGCGGTGCGCACCGCCCAGGAGGTGCTCGATGCCCTGTCGGATATAGGGACGGCGCAGGGCCTGCATCTGCAGTTTGCCTTGATGGGCGCGGGCAAGGTGCAGGTCAAGGGCGTGGTGCTCGCACCTGCCGTGCAGCAACAGGTGCTCGCGCAATTGAAAGCGCGCGCACCCCAGGGCATCGAAATCATCGACGGCTTGCGCGTAGCTTCGCTGCAGGGGCCGGCGGTGGTGCGCTGGCTCGGTGCGCAAGGCCTGACGGCCACGCGGGCGGATTGGGATGGCGAGCAGCTGGTACTGGCGGTGGCGGTGCGCCCCACGCAACGCACACAGCTCGAACGCCTGCTGGCTTCGGCCCAGACGCCTTTGAGCGATGTGCCGTTCTTGCTGCAGACCAGCATGCTCAAGGAAGCTGCCGCGGAACGCCGTCCGGGCATCGCGGAAGCCGGACTGCCGTTTCGTATCCGCAGTGTGGTGGGGGGCGAGGCGCCTTATGTGGTGCTTGCCGATGGCGTCAAGCTGCAGCCCGGCGGCGGCCATGCCGGCTGGCGGCTCGCGGCCATCGCGCCTGATCACCTGGTGTTTGACGGCCCGAAACGACTGGAGGTGAGCCGATGAAATTGCTATTGCCGGATGCTGCCGTGAGCGCGCAGCCCGAGGCCTTGAGTCCGCTCGAAGCACAACTGCGGGGGGCGGGTGCCGTGCAACTGCGCGAACAGACCCTGGCACAGCTCAAGGCGCTGGAGCAGCGCGCGCGCGCGGGCATCTCGGCCGGGGTCTTGCCGCAGCGCTACCGCGAGCTGGCGGCGCTGGTCGATGCCTGTGCCGCGGCGCAAGAAGTGCTCGAGTGCTGTACCTCGTCCTTGTCCGAATCGGCCGCGCAGGCCCCCTTGCGCATGGCTTGCGAAGCCAGAAGCAGACAGTCGTTTTATTGAAAGGGAAATCTCATGACTACCACTACCGGATTGTCAGCCAACTTCATCAACGAGACGGTTGGCGTCGTCACCACGGGCCGCGAAGCCGAGTTGAAGAAGACGCTGAGTGAACTGGGCGAAAGCCCCAGCCTCACCGAGATGCTCAAGGTGCAGCAGCAGTTGCAGCAATGGGGCATGTTCGCGCAGATTCAGAGCACCCTGGTCAAGGAGGTTTCGGATGCCTTGAAGAACGTGATCCAGAAAGCGGCCTGAGGCGGGATTGCCCGGGACGGTCTTTCAGCGCCGGGTCGAGGCGGAGGCCGCGGGCGGCGCATGCACCACTTCGGCCACGTTCAGCAGCAGCATGGGCGGATACAGGTCCAGTGCCTTGGCCGTGCGCATGTTCACCAGCAGTGAAAAGCGTTGCAGGGTCGAGGCCGGCACGGCGCTCACGGGCATTTTCTCCACCAGGATTTGATGCGCCATGAAGCCGGCGAAGCGGCCGACGTTGGTGTCGTTGGAGAACAGGCCAAACAGGCAGTCCGAGCGCCGGACTATGCTTTCCGTGGCGCAGAACGTGGGCAGGTGCTGCTGCAGTGCGGCTTGCGTGATGGCATCACGGTGGGTGAATGCCAGGAAGGTGATGGGCCCGATGTAGAGCAGGTCGGCGCCGCGCGCGGCGATGTCCGCGACCAGGGGCGCGATCTGCGCCGCGTCCGGGGCCTGGCTGGCGTTCAGCGTCAGGCTGGCGTCAATCACTTCCAGGCCCTGGCGCTGGGCCAGTGCCCGCAGGTCGCGCAAGATGATTTGCGAGTTGGGCTCGGCGGGGTTGTGCAGGTAGCCGATCTTGCGAAACGGCCGGTAGGCCTGGATGGCATTGAACTGTGTCTCCAGGGGCGCCACATGGCTCACGCCGGTGATGTTGCGCTCGGGCTGGCGCGGGTTCTTCAGCAGCCCGGCGCTGACCGGATCGGTCACCTCGGTGAACACGATGGGCAGTTTTCTGAGCGGATTGTCGGCATTGCTTTGGTCCTGGCGTCCGGCCAGGGCCAGGGCGGTGGGCGTGCCCCAGGCGTAGACCAGGTCCGGCTTGAGGTCTGCGACCTGTTGGCGCAGGGCGGCCGGATCCAGGTCGGCGTTGTGCACTTCGACGTAGCGCACCCGCAGGTTCTCGCGCTCCAGATAGCTCTTGAAGCCGGCCTCGGTGCTTTGCTGCTCCCGCGGCAGCACCAGCGCGATGGTGAACGACTGCGCGGCCGCGGTGAATGGCGTGCCGGCCGGCTTCTGGGCCTGCGCCGTGCCGCCCAGGGCCAGGCACAGCCACAGTGATCGATGCAGCAGGCGGGAGAGCAGGGCGTTGTGTTTCATGGCGATCGTGAAAATGAAAGAAGGGGCGCGCGGGACTCGGCGGTCTGCAGTCCCAGCAACATGCCCAGGGTGGCGACGGCGAGGAACATGCCTATGGCCAGCATGGCACCGGCGTAGCCAAAGGCCGCCACCGCGGCGGCGGTCGCAAACGGGGCGGCAATGCTGCCCAGGCGCTCCAGCAGGCGAAACGCGGCCAGCGCCTCCTCCGGGGTCGCCAGTGGGGGGCTGTCTGGCTGGGGTTCGAAAATTTCCGTGACCAGGGCCAGCTGGGGCGAGGATTGCATGGCCTGTCCCAGTCCCAGCAGGGCGCAACAGGCGGCCATGCCGGGCACGCCGCCCAGGCCGGGCAGGGCCCAGCAGGCCAGCGCGCTGACCAGCCCGCCAGCGACCAGAAAAGGCAGGCGTCGGCCGCTGGCATCGGACCAGTTGGCAAACGACGACACCGTGACCGCAAAGACCAGGAAGTACAGCAGCAAGGCCCGCCCGGCCATGGCCGCGGGTTGCTGCAGGGCGCTCATCTGCAGCGGCACCACAACGACCAACACCGTCACAGCCACCAGGCGCGCGGGCAGGGCGGCGCCAAGAATGACCGCCAGCGCGCGCGGATTGCGCACCACGGCCCAGTAGCCGCGCCAGCCGCCGGTGGAGGAAGTCCCAGCCGCGGTCGCTGCGGGGCGCTCCAATTGCAATCTGCGGCTGACGCAGGCCGCCAGCAGCATGCACAGCGCGCAGGCCGCGAACCCCGCACCCGGGCCGGCATGGGCGGCGATCATGCCGCCGAAGGGCGGGCCGACGATGCCCGCGGCAACGATGGCACCGGCGATCTGGGTCATGCCGCGCGCGCGTTGCCGGGTTGGGGTGATGCGCACCAGGGCCGTCTGCGCCAGTATCAGGGCCAGGCCGTAGGCCATGCCCGCGAAAGCGCGCAGGGCCACCAGGGCCGGCGTCGAATCGGCCCAGCCCGTGGCGGCCAGGGCCAGGCTGCCGGCCAGGGCCGACAACATCAGGCTCCAGCGCAGATCGAAGCGCCTGGCCAGCGCGGGACCCAGCGGCTGGGCCAGGGCCAGCGTGGCCATGAAGGCCGCGACCGGCAGGCCCGCGACCATGGTCGGCGTCAGGTGCAGGCCCAGGGGCGGCATGTGGATGGCGAACACCGTGAAGAAGGGGCGCAGCAGTTCCTCGGAAAGTGCGACCAGGAAGATGATGAAGCGCAGGCGTGTCATCTGCTCGGTGGCCGCGGGGCCCTGCGCCGCGGCGGGCAGGATGCCTTGTCGCAGCGCGGCCCAGCGCCGGGCCAGCTGCTGCGCGGCCAGCATGGCCAGCGTGGAGCGTTGCCAGCGCCCGCGCGCGCATTCGACGATCAGCACGGCCGAGACGACCAGCGCGAGCAGCAGATCGAGCAGCATGCCGGCGAGTTGGTGGTCCACATATCGGGCCGGATAGCCGACGACCACGGCCGCGCCCGCGCCCGCGCCCTGTAGCGTCGCTGGTGCTGGCCGCAGCACATCCCGGGCCGTGTCCAGGCTGCCCGCCTGGCGTGTCGCATGCAGCGTGTCTGCGTGGCCGGCGTGCAAGGCCAGGTAGCTCAGTTCCGGGGCCTGCTCCAGGGCATTGCGGAACAACTCTCCCACCCCTTGCAATTGCGCCAGCGGGATGCCGTAGTGCAGGGCCCGCGCGATCTGCAGATTCAGCGTGCGCGCCATGGCGTCGGCGTTCTCGGCAATCTGCTGGGCCACCAGCGGGCGCGCGATTTCGCGTGCGCTCCAGGCCATGGCCAGCGGGGTCGCCAGGCACAGCAGCGCGGCGATCCAGGCGAGCGCGGCCGGATGGCGCGTGCGCGGCGCATTCGCGGGGGCCAGCCATTGCCGGCCCAGGCGCCATAGCGCCCACCATGACAGGCCCAGCGAGAGCAGCAGCAATGGCGCGATCTGGGCCAGTATGCGCAGGGTCGCGGCACGGGACTGGGCCTGGGTAGGGCGGGCGTCGACGATGGTCCACAGCGCAGCGCTGGCCTGTCCGGTGGCGTCGGTCAGCGCGCGGCCGATATAAGTCCTGGCATGGACGCTTTTGACCCAGGGCTGGCCGGTAGCGGCCGCGGAGGCCAGATGCTGCTGCCAGCGGGCCTCCATGGCCTTGGGCGCTTGCCGGTCGCCGGCCTGGGCGATCAGCGTGCCGTCGGCAGCGGTGAGCAGTGCGGCGAGCAGTAGGGGCTCCTGCTGGGTCAGCTGCTCCAGCCGGCCCAGCAAGGCCGTCTGTTCCGGCAGGGAGACGCCGAAGCGCATGCCGCGTTCGGCTTCCTGGCCGATTTGCTGGCTCAGGCGCAGCACGCGTTGCTGGGACAGATCGGTCAGCAGCTGTTCCACGCGCCAGCTGATCAGCACCAGCGACAGGCCGAAGAAAACGATGGTGCACAGTGCCGAAAGCAGCAGGGCTTCGCGTCCCAGCCAGCCGGCGGGCACAGCGCGTGCCAGCGGGTCAGTGTTCACGGTGGCGTCCATGTTCTATATGCTGTCCACAGGCCCCGCGGATGGGGCCCTGCAGCCCTTTTTTCTGGAGTGATTCTTGCCTGTGTCTGTTCTGTCCATGCGCCCACCGCAGCTGCCCGCGCTCGGCACCTTGCCCCAATTGCCCCATGCCGTGCTGCAGGTGCTGATGCCGGACGATTTCGCGGCCTGGAGGCATTTGCGCGACGAAGTAATCTCCGGTCTGGCGCATCCCGACATGTATGTGCGCGAGGCGGATGAGGCCGCATTCTTCGCGCGCAACGCGCCGCCCGCAGGTCAGGGCATAGGCGTCTTTCTGGACAATGAACTGCTGGCCTATGCCATGGCCGGCATGCCCGGCGCGGACGATGCGGACAACCTGGGCGCGGTGATCGGCCTGCCGCGCGACAGCCATGGCTGCGTGTCGCACATGGCGAGCTGCATGGTGCGCCAGCCGTGGCGCGGGCTCCAGCTGCAGGCATTGCTGCTGAAGCTGCGCTTCGCACTGGCCATGGCCTATCAGCGGCCCTTGTGCCTGGCCATGGTGTCGCTGCACAACCATTCGAGCCGACACAATCTGCTGTCGCAAGGCATGTGGATTGCCTGGACCGGCGTGATCGACGGGCTGCGCCGCCATGTGCTGCAAATCGATCTGCTGGGCCGCCAGCGCTGGGATCTGCAGGACAGCCGGCTGATCGCCACCGACGACTTCGAGCAGCTCTGCGCGGCGGCGGCCAGCGGTTATGCGGGGGTGGCTGAAGTCCTGGACGGCGAGCGCCGGCTGCTGCGCTATGCGCGGCGCTTGCCCGACGCGGCAGCGCAGGTCGAGGTGCCGCTGCCGGCCATTCATGGCGCGGGACCCCGGTAGGTGATGGCCACCACGGTGATGTCGTCGGCCTGGGCCGCGCCGGCTTCGAAGCGCCGCACTTCCTGCACGATGCGCTCGGTCAGCTGCTGGGCCTGAGGCCCCTCCCGCGGCTGGTCGCTGACCGATTGCACGGTCTGCAGCAGCAGTGCGTCGCCGAACAAGGCATTGTGCGCATTGGTGGCCTCCGTCACCCCATCGGTGTAGAGCAGCAGGCTGTCGCCCGCGGACAGCTGCAGCGTGCCCTCGTGGTATTGCTGGCTTTCAAGCACTGCCAGGGCCATGTTGCGGCCCTTGGGGAAATACCGCGCCGTGCCCTGGCTCAGCAGGATGGGCGGATTGTGGCCTGCGTTCACGAATGTCAGCAGCCCGCTGGACAGTTGCAGCACGGCGTAGAAAACCGTCACGAACATCATCTGGTCGTTTTCCGTGCACAGCTGGTCGTTCAGTGCGCCAATGGT
>JAMNYN010000271.1 GCA_023622805.1 Pseudomonadota bacterium
TGAAGGCCCATGGCGCCGAAGTCTGCGTGCGCGGCGGCCAGGTCGAAGTGCTCGAAGGCGACTGGAACCCCGGCCGCACGGTGGTGCTCAAGTTCCCCAGCTTCGAAGCTGCCCAGGCTTTTTACGAAACACCCGAGTACCGCAAGGCACGCGAAGTGCGCGCAGGCGCGGCCATCGTGCGCATGGTCTGCGTCGAAGGCGTCTGAAGCGCAACCCTGTCCAACCCAAGCGCTTGCCCGGCAAGCGCGAAAGCCGAGCCACAGGGGGCCTGCCCCGCTGGTGCTCGGCCGGATGACCTGATTCAAAAACCTTCAAAGGAAAATCATGAGTGCGATTGTTGATATCGTCGGCCGCGAAGTGCTGGACAGCCGCGGCAACCCCACCGTCGAATGCGACGTGCTGCTGGAATCGGGCGTGATGGGCCGTGCGGCCGTGCCTTCGGGCGCGTCCACCGGTTCGCGCGAAGCCATCGAGCTGCGCGACGGCGACAAGAGCCGTTACCTGGGCAAGGGCGTGCTCAAGGCCGTGGAACACATCAACACCGAGATCTCGGAAGCCGTGCTGGGCCTCGACGCTTCGGAACAGGCCTTCCTCGACAAGACCTTGATCGACCTCGACGGCACCGACAACAAGGGCCGCCTGGGCGCCAACGCCATGCTGGCCGTGTCGATGGCCGTGGCCCGCGCCGCTGCCGAAGAAGCCGGCCTGCCCCTGTACCGCTACCTCGGCGGCATGGGCGGCATGCAGCTGCCCGTGCCCATGATGAACGTCATCAACGGCGGCGCGCACGCCAACAACTCGCTGGACCTGCAAGAGTTGATGATCATTCCCGTGGGCGCACCGACGTTCCGCGAAGCCGTGCGCTGGGGCGCTGAAGTGTTCCACGCACTCAAGAAGATCATCCACGACAAGGGCATGAGCACGGCCGTGGGCGACGAAGGCGGTTTCGCGCCTTCCGTGGAAAACCACGAAGCCGCCATCCAGCTGATCCTCGACGCCATCGAAGCCGCGGGCTACAAGGCCGGCGAACAGATCGCCCTGGGCCTAGACTGCGCTGCCAGCGAGTTCTACAAGGACGGCATGTACGTGCTGGCCGGTGAAGGCAACATGACGCTGACGGCAACGCAGTGGACCGACATGCTGGCCGGCTGGTGCGACAAGTACCCCATCATCTCCATCGAAGACGGCATGGCCGAAAACGACTGGGATGGCTGGAAGATCCTGACCGACCGCCTGGCCTCCAAGGTCCAGCTGGTGGGCGACGATCTGTTTGTCACCAACACCAAGATCCTCAAGGAAGGCATTGACAAGAAGATTGCCAATTCCATCCTGATCAAGATCAACCAGATCGGCACGCTGACCGAGACCTTCGCCGCCATCGAAATGGCCAAGCGCGCTGGCTACACGGCCGTGATTTCGCACCGCTCGGGCGAAACCGAAGACTCGACCATCGCCGACATCGCCGTGGGCACCAACGCCGGCCAGATCAAGACCGGCTCGCTGTCGCGTTCGGACCGCATGGCGAAGTACAACCAGCTGCTGCGCATCGAAGAAGACCTGGGCGAGATCGCCTACTACCCAGGCCGCGAGGCTTTCTACAACCTGCGTTAAAACGCAGCCACCGGTGAAGAGGCCAGCCCGCTTCACCGGGCTTTGTTTGTCCCGCCACCGATAACGCTCCATGGTCCATCGCATCGTCCCACCGATCTTGCTGGTATTGCTCGCAGCCGTGCATGCACAGCTGTGGCTGGGCCATGGCAGCGTGGCCTATGTGAAAGAGCTGCAGCAGGAAATCGCCAAGCAAAATGCCGCCAATGCGGTCATGCGCAAGGAAAACGAACGGCTCACGGTCGAAGTCAACGACCTCAAGGACGGCCTGGAAATGGTCGAAGCCAAGGCCCGCAGCGAACTGGGCATGCTCAAGCCCAACGAAATTTTTGTGCAGATCACCCACCGCTGACACGCCAGCCCGGTATCTGCCCATGGCCGACGACAGCGCTGTCGCCCCCACCGACTGTCGCGTGACCGTGCTCGGCGCCTGCCACAGCGCCGCCGATGACCTCGCCGCCACCCTGGCCGAGGCACTCGCCCCCACCGCGCTTGCGCGCTACACCCTGGACAACGCCAGCCAGCGCTGGCTGACCGAAGAAGGCCCCGGCCCGCTGCCGCAGGCACCGGCGCATTGCTGGCTGCTCTGCGGCCTGGATCTGCCCTGCCCGCCCGCGCTGCGCGAACGCCAGCAGCGCGAAGATGCCTGGCTGCGCAGCCAGCTGGCCGCCGCCGGCCTGGTGTTTCGCGTGATCTACGGCGCCACCGCCCAGCAACGCCTGTCCCAGGCCCTGCAGGCCATAGACAGCGTCGCACCCAGCGCCGCCACGGCCAGGCACCGCCCCGCCGCATCCCGCCAGCGCCTGCGCTCGCGCTGTGAAGACTGCGGGGACCCGGAATGCGAACGCCGGCTGTTCACGGCCTTGCGCGACTGAATGCAAAAAAGCCCGCAGCGCACAGGCGCTACGGGCTTTTGCTCATCAACGGGCAGCTTCAGTGCACGGCGTCCGAACTCGGCGGCAGCTTTTCGGCGTCGGTGAACAGACGCGCTGCGTCTATGGGGTCGAACTGGTATTGCTGACCGCAGTATTCGCAGGCGACTTCGATCATGCCGCGCTCTTGCACGATGCTCTCGATCTCCTCCACGCCCAGGGTGTTGAGCATGTTGGCGACGCGCTCACGGCTGCAATTGCAGGCAAAACGCGGACCGTCCTCACCGACCTGGGGCTCGAAGCGCACCAGTTTTTCTTCCCAGAACAGACGGCGCAGGATGGTGTCCACGTCCAGCGTCAGCAGCTCTTCCTGCGTCAGGCTCGAGGCCAGCGTGGCGATGCGGTTGTACTCTTCATTCAGGCCGTTGCGGTCATAGCCTTCCTCGGCGCTTTCGGTCGCGGCAGCAAGATTGGCCTCGCCCTTGACCGGCATGCGCTGCACCAGCAGGCCCGCGGCCACCTGGTCGTTGGCGGCCAGCACCAGCACCGTATCGAGCTGCTCGGACTGCAGCATGTAGAACTGCAGCGCATCCGACAGGCGCTCGAAGCGCCGGCCCTTGGCGTCTTCCAGCGGCACCACGCCCTGGTAGGGCTGCTGGCCGGGCTGGCGGTCCTTGGGGTCCAGCGTGATCGCGCAGCGCGCGCCGCCCGAGACATTGAGTAGCTGAGCCAGATGGGCACCATCGGCCACCGGCTGGTCGCTGCGCACCGTCGCCGTGGCGCGCACGCTCAGGTCGGGCTGGACTTCGGTCACGGCGAGTTTCACCGGGCCGTCGCCGAACACCTGCATGACCAGGGCCCCATTGAACTTGATGTTGGACTGCATCAGCACGCCCGCAGCCGCCATCTCGCCGAGCAAGGCCTGCACCGGGGGCGCGTAGGCGCCGGTGTCGCTGTTGCCCGCACGGCGCGCGAGAATTTCGGTCCAGGCATCGGTGAGGCGCACGATCATTCCGCGCACCGGCAGGCCATCAAAAAGGAATTTATGGAGTTCAGACACGCAGGGTTCCTGGAAAAAATGCCCGGGTTTCAGCCGAGCTTGTGCAAGCCGCTCTTGTAGCGGCGCGCGTTGTCAATGTAATGCTGGGCACTTTTGCGCAGCCCTTCGATTTGCTCGGGGCTCAGCTGGCGCACCACCTTGGCGGGGCTGCCGATGATCATCGAGCCATCGGGAAATTCCTTGCCTTCGGTGACCAGCGCTCCGGCGCCGACCAGGCAGTTCTTGCCGATTTTCGCGCCATTGAGAATCACCGCGCCAATGCCGATCAATGACTCGTCACCGATGGTGCAGCCATGCAGCATCACCTGGTGGCCCACGGTGACGCGCTCGCCCACGACCAGGGGCTTGCCCAGATCGGCATGCAGCACGCTGGCGTCCTGGATGTTGCTGCCCGCGCCGATGTGCAGGCTGTCGGCATCGCCGCGCAACACGCTGCCGAACCAGATGCTCACATCCTCGCCCAGCGTCACGTCGCCAATCACCTGGGCACTGTCGGCCACCCAGGCCGATGCAGCCACCTGCGGCACCAGGCCGTCGAGTTCATAAATCGCCATCGGGTTTGTCTCCGTTTGTTATATGTAAAACCTAGAATTGTAGGGATGGAGTTACGTCACCACGCCCTCGAGGCTTTATGCCTCGCCGACCCTGAGCTCAAAGCCAGCCAGACGCTGCATATGTATGCGCAGCAACAGGATTTTTCAATAGACCCCGCGATGTTTCTGGCCCCGGCCCCCGGCACCACCCTGCCCGGCCACCCCGCCAAGCCCGAATTGCGCCCGCACACCGAGATGGCCCGGCGCTCGCCCGCCACGCCGCATGGCCGCGCCGTGCTGATCCACGCCATCGCCCATATCGAGTACAACGCCATCAACCTGGCCCTGGACGCGATCTGGCGCTTCCCCGGCATGCCCGAAGCCTTTTACCGCGACTGGCTGCAGGTGGCTGGCGAGGAAGCCAAGCATTTCCAGCTGCTGCGCGCCCACTTGCGCAGCGTGGGCCATGACTATGGCGACTTTCCCGCCCACCAGGGCCAGTGGACGATGTGCGAGAAGACCCAGGACAACATCATCGCGCGCATGGCCCTGGTGCCGCGCACCATGGAAGCCCGCGGCCTGGACGCCACGCCGCAGATCCAGGCCAAGCTGCGCCAGGTGGGCACGGACGACGCACTGGCCGCGGTCGAGATCCTGGATGTGATCCTGCGCGAGGAGATCGGCCATGTGGCCATTGGCAACCACTGGTACCGCTGGCTTTGTGAGCGCGATGGACTCGATCCGGAAAGCCATTTCATCCACCTCATGCAGCAGTACGCGGCGCCGCGCATGCGCCCGCCCTTCAACACGGCGGCGCGGCGCGCGGCCGGCTTCAGCGAGACGGAATTGCTCTGGCTGGAGCAAAGCTGAAGAACGAGTGCGCCCAAGCACCACGCTTGTCCCTACAATCCCGCTTGGCTTTGTTTGATTGCGTTCCATGACCACGACTGTCCCGGCCTCCGCCACTCCCATGATTGCCCGGCAGGCCATCATCAACCACCTGAACCAGGTCGTAGGCTACGAGTTGTTCAACCGCTCGCGCGCGGCCCTGCAGCACACGGCGGCGTCGGATGTGATTCTGGTCTTCACGGCGCTCTCGCATGCGGGCAGCGAAGACATCATCGGCACCAAGCTGCTGTTTGTGAACTGCACCCATGAAAGCCTGGCTGGCGGCCACCTGGACCTGCTCAACCCGGCCCAGATGGTGCTCGAAATCCCGTCGCTGGGCCATACGGCCAGCGAGGAAGTCAGCGCCCGCCTGCCCATACTGGCCCAGCTGCGCGCCCAGGGCTTTCGCCTGGCGTTCAGCCACAGCGTGCTGGAGTCGGCCTATGCGCCCTGGCTGCAGCTGGCCGACTTCATCAAGCTCGACCTGTCGGTGCTGCCACCCGACCAGCTGGCCGTGCGCATCCAGTACGCCCAGCGGCACAGCAAGGCCCAGCTGATTGCCGAGAAGATAGAAACCCAGCAGCACTTCGAAACCGCCAGCCGCCAAGGCGTGCAGCTGTTCCAGGGCTATTGGTTTGCACGTCCTTCGGTGGTCCACACCAAGCTGCTGCAGCCCGCCCAGGCCAACATCATCGAACTGATCAACCTGCTGCGCCTGCAGGCCAGCACGGAGTCCATCGAAGAGGTCTTGAAAAAAGATGCCGGCCTGGCCTTCAACCTGATGCGGCTGATCAACTCGGCGGGCTTTGGCCTCACGCGTGAAGTGAGCTCATTTCGCCAGGCGGTGATGTTCCTGGGCCTGAAGAAACTGTTCCGCTGGGCGGCCCTGCTGCTGACAGCCACGCGCGACGGCGGCCCCCCGCCCGCGATCTGCCAGACGGCCGTGGTCCGCGGCCGGCTGATGGAACTGCTGGCACTGCAAGCCGACATGTCCGAAGAGCAGGCCGACCAGGCCTTTGTGACCGGACTGTTCTCGCTGCTCGACGCCATGCTGCCGCTGCCGCTGGCACCGGCGCTGGCGCTGGTGACCGTGCCCGAATCCGTGTCCAGTGCCTTGCTGCAGGGCGAGGGGCCGCTGGCCGAGCTGCTGGCACTGGCCAAAGCCTGCGAATCCAGCGATGATGCGGCCTTTCACCAGGCCGCGCGCAGTCTGCATCTGAGCAGCACGCAAATCAACAGCGCCCACCTGCAGGCCCTGGCCTGGACAGACCGCCTGGCCGACCCGCTGTAGCGCGCGCCGATCTGCCACGGGCCGGCGTTCCCGGCATAATTCCCGCTATGAGTACCTCTGCATCCGACGCCACCGCCACGCCCGCCTTGCCCGAAGGCGTTGACGACAGCAACCTCGCCATCATTGCGAGGCAGGCCATCGTCAACGAAAAACGCGAGGTCTACGGCTATGAGCTGTTCGATCGT
>JAMNYN010000584.1 GCA_023622805.1 Pseudomonadota bacterium
CCCCTGGTCGTCCAGGGCCCAGGCCAGGGCCGCGCCGCCGTCGTTGGTGCTTAAAGCGGCGTTGACCTTGATGGTCTCCTGCCGCTGGCCTTGCCGCAAATGCCAGGTGCCGTAGGTTTCGTCGCTTTCGCGGATCACGATGCATCGGTGGGCCAGCAGATCGGCCGGCAGGCGCGGCTCGGGCGATTGCGCCAGATAGTGCGGTGAAGCGCACAGCACACGGCGGTTGTGCAGCAAGCGCCGCGCCGTCAGCTGCGAATCGGGCAGCTCGCCAAAGCGCACCACGGCATCAAAGCCTTGCTCCACGAGATTCACCGGCCGCTCGGTCAGGTGCAGCTGCACCTGCACTTCGGGATATGCGCGCGCGAACGCCGACAGCGCGGGCGCCAGCCGCGTGCGGCCAAAGCCCAGCGTGCAGGCCAGCTTGAGCGGGCCGCGCGGCAGCGAACGCGCGCCCGACACCGCGCGCTCCAGCGCATCGAGTTCGGCCAGGATGCGCTCGCCGTCGAGCAGATAGGTCTCGCCTTCAGGCGTGAGGTGAATGCGCCGCGTCGTGCGGTTGAGCAGGCGCACGCCCAGGCGCTTTTCCAGCAGGGCCAGGCGCCGGCTGACGGCGGGCGGCGTCAAGCCCATTTGCTGGGCCGCCGCTGCCAGGCTGCCTTCGCGCAGCAGCAGCGAGAAAAAGCGCAGATCCGAAAAGCCGTCCATCACAGGCCTCGTTGATTCATAAATTTAACTGAAGAATGAAATAACTCTAACGTCATTTATGCAAATTTACTTATCCCTATGATGGGCAGCACTATTTGAACGAGGAGACATACCATGCGCCCCACCGGCCACCCCTTCACCCAAGCCCTGTCACTGACCAAGCGCGCCGCGCTGGTCGCCGCCCTGTCGCTGGTGGGCTTTGCCGCCCACGCCCAGGCCGCTTACCCCAGCAAGCCCGTCAAGCTGGTCGTGCCTTATGCGCCCGGCGGCAGCGTGGACATCGCGGCCCGGCTGGTCTCGGAAGAGTGGGCCAAGGCCTTGGGCACCACGATGTACATCGAAAACAAGGGTGGTGCGGGCGGCAACATCGGTGTGGACCAGGTGGCCAAGTCGGCGGCCGACGGCTACACCGTGGGCATCCAGTCGGTGTCGCTGGCCATCAATCCGTCGCTTACGGCGCGCATGCCTTACGACACGCTCAAGGACATCGCGCCTGTGGGCATGGTGGCCAGCTCCCAGCATGTGCTGGTGGTCGGCAACCATGTTCCCGCCAAGAACGTCAAGGAGCTGGTAGCCCTGCTCAAGGCCGATCCGGGCAAGTATTCCTACGGCTCGGCGGGCGCCGGCAGCACTTTCCACATGTCGGCCGAACTGTTCAAGGCCGTGGCCGATGCGCCCATGACGCACATTCCCTACCGCGGCGGCGGCCCGGCCCTGATGGACACCATGGCGGGCCAGGTCGCGCTGAGCTTTCCCGTGCTCGCCGCTGCCAAACCCCATGTGCAAAGCGGCAAGCTGCGCGCCCTGGGCGTGACCGGCGCGCAGCGCTCGGCCCTGATGCCCGACGTGCCGACGATTGCCGAAGCCGGCGTGCCGGGCTACCAGTTCGAGACCTGGTTCATGGTCTTCGCGCCTGCGGGAACGCCCCAGCCGGTGCTGGACAAGCTCAACGCTTCGCTGAACAAGGCCTTGTCCCTGCCATCGCTGCAAGAGCGCATGGGCCGCGAAGGTTATGAGCCCACGCCTTCCACGGCCGTCGATGCGAAACTGCGGCTGCAAAAGGAATTGGGCCAGTGGGCGCAGCTGATCAAGAGCCGCGGCATCACCGCCGAGTAATCCGCCAGCCGGCCGTGCACCGCAAGGAGTGAGCAGATGAATGCAGCAGAGTTGATGGCAGGCCTGAGTCCTCGCCGCGTCAGCGTCGACGACGGCGTGGAACTCCACGCCTGGGTGGGTGGGCAGGGCCCGGCGCTGCTGCTGGTGCATGGCCACCCGCAAACCAGCGTGATCTGGCACAGGCTCGTGCCCACGCTGGCCCGGCATTTCACCCTGGTCGTGCCCGATCTGCGCGGCTATGGCGACTCGTCCAAGCCGGCGGGCGACGTCGACCATGCCAACTACAGCAAGCGACGCATGGCGCGCGACCTGCTGCGCCTGATGCAGCAACTGGGCCACGAACGCTTTTCGGTGCTGGCCCATGACCGCGGCGCGCGCGTCGCCCACCGCCTGGCCATGGACCATGGCGAGGCCGTGCAGCGCCTGGTGTTGCTCGACATCGCACCCACGCTGTCCATGTACGAGCAGACCAACCAGGACTTTGCGCGCGCCTACTGGCACTGGTTCTTTCTGATCCAGCCCGCGCCGCTGCCCGAGCGCCTGATCGAAGCCGATGCCGCCGCCTATGTGCGCGACGTGATGGGCGGGCGCAGCGCGGGGCTGGCGCCTTTCGATCCGCGCGCGCTGGAGGAATACACGCGCTGCCTGGCACTGCCGGGAGCGGCCCACGGCATGTGCGAGGACTACCGCGCCTCGGCCGGCATCGACCTGGAGCACGAGCGGCAAGACCGCGACCAGGGCCGGCGCATGGCCATGCCGCTGCTGGTGCTGTGGGGCGAGCAGGGCGTGGTCCACCGTTGTTTTCAACCCCTGCAGGAATGGCAACGCCTCGCCGATGACGTGCGCGGCCAGCCCCTGCCCTGTGGGCACTACATCGCAGAGGAGGCGCCGCAAGCTTTGCTGGACGCCGCCCTGCCGTTTTTACAAGGAAGGAGTATATGACTCACCCCCTGAGCGCCTTCGGCGCTTCCCCCTCTCATCCTTCGGTGGAGGGGGACGGCAGCCTCGGTGCGGGGCGGCCCTTCCTCGCTGCCCCCTTGCTGGGCCGCGCCAGTTTCATGGATATCTGATATGCAACAAGACCTCCGCCCATTGACGCTGTACCGGAAACTGGTCGACTCCCACACCGTGGCCGTGCTCGACGAGCAGAACGTGCTGTTGTTCTGCGACCTGCATTTGATGAACGAATACACCAGCCCCCAGGCGTTTGCCGGGCTGCACGCGGCCGGCCGCGGCGTGGCCATGCCGGGCCAGAACGTGGCGGTGGTGAGCCACATCATTCCCACCCACCCGGTCAAGCACCGCATCATCCAGGACACGGCTTCGGCCCTGCAGGCGACCAATCTGCGCGCCAATTGCGAGCGCCACCAGATCGCGCTGTTCGACACCAACGACCGCTGGCAGGGCATAGAGCATGTGGTCGCGCCCGAGCACGGCATGATCCGTCCCGGCATGGTGGTGATCTGCGGCGACAGCCACACCACGACCTACGGCGCGCTCGGCGCCCTGGGTTTCGGCATCGGTACGTCGGAAGTCGAGCATGTGCTGGCCACGCAAACCCTGGTCTACCGGCTGGCGCAGGACATGCGCATCCGCGTCGACGGCCATCTGCCCGTGGGCACCACGGCCAAGGACTTGATCCTGATGGTCATCAGCCGCATCGGCGCCCAGGGCGCGCGCGGCTTCGCCGTGGAGTTCTGCGGCTCGGCCATTGACGATCTGTCGGTCGAAGCGCGCTTCACGCTGTGCAATATGGCGGTGGAAGCGGGCGCGCGCGGCGCGCTGATCGCTCCCGACGACAAGGCGGTGGCCTATGTGCTGGAGCACGCGCCCGACATCACCGGCGACATGCGCCCAGCCGCCTTGGCGCACTGGGCCGGCCTGCACAGCGATGCCGGCGCGCGCTTTGACGTCGAGCACTGCTTCGACGCCAGCCAGGTCGCGCCGTTCGTGACCTGGGGCACCAGCCCCGACCAGGCCGTGGCCGTCGACGGCTGCGTGCCCGATCCGCAATCCCTGCCCGAAGGCGTGCAGCGCACCAGCGCCCAGCAGGCCTTGCGCTACACCGCGCTCGCGGCCGGTCAGCCGCTGCAAGGCGTGGCCGTGGACCATGTGTTCATCGGTTCGTGTACCAATGCGCGCATCGAGGACCTGCGCGAAGTGGACCGCATCGTGGGCCGGGGGAGGGTGGCTGCCGGCGTGCGCGCCATGGTGGTGCCGGGCTCGGGCGCGGTCAAGGCCCAGGCCGAGGCCGAAGGCATTGCGGCGCGTCTGATGGCGGCCGGCTTCGAGTGGCGCCAGCCTGGCTGCTCCATGTGCCTGGCCATGAACGACGACGTGCTGGCGCCCGGCCAGCGCTGCGCTTCGACGACCAACCGCAATTTCGAAGGCCGCCAGGGACGCGGCGCGATCACGCATTTGATGAGCCCGGCCATGGCCGCGGCGGCGGCGCTCACGGGTCACATCACCGACGTGCGCCAATGGAAGGAAGCCCAATGAACCACTCCCTCATTCGCGGCCGTGCCGCGCGCCTGGACATCGCCAACCTCGACACCGACCAGATCATGCCCAAGCAGTTTCTGCGCGGCATCGACAAGGCGGGCCTGGACAAGGGTGTGCTCTACGACCTGCGCTTTGACGGCCAGGGACGGTTGCGCCCGGACTTTGTGCTCAATCGCCCGGGCTTCGCGGGGGTGGACCTGCTGCTGGCCGGTGCCAATTTCGGCTGCGGCTCGAGCCGCGAGCACGCCGTCTGGGGCATGCAGCAGTTCGGCTTCAAGGCCGTCGTGGCGTCGAGCTTCGGGGAGATTTTCTACTCCAACGCCATGAACAACCGGCTGCTGCTGGCCATGGTGTCGCCCGAAGACGCGCAGATCTTCCAGAAAGAGGCCCGCGCGCTGGAAGCGACCGGAGATGCGCTGGCCATGGACATCGACGTCGCCCTGCAACAGGTGAGCACGGCCGGCCACAGCGCGGCATTCACGCTGTCGCCGCGCCACCAGCGCATGTTCCTGCAAGGTCAGGACTGGATTGGCGCCTCCATGGCCTATGCGCCGCAGATCGCGGAATTTGCCCAGCAGCACTGGCAGCGTCAGCCCTGGGTGCGCGACGTGGCGGCGACGGTACGCGAAAGATTGAAATGAAACACCCCCTGAGCCGCTGGCACTGCCTTCCCTCGCGGCGCCCACTGCTTACGAGACTGGCGTGCTCCAGCTCAAGGACACCGAGCAAGGGCCGCCCCGCAGCGATGGTGTCGTCCCCCTCCACCGAAGGTTGTGAGGGGGAAGCCGCGTAGCGGCTCAGGGGGTGCTTCCTACCCCCCAGTGGGATTGGCCCCGTCCTGCATGACCCAGAGAATGCGGTCCAGGTCGACGCCGATCTGGCTGGCCTGGGCCAGCAGATGCTGGCGCACGCCGTCGGGCAGCACCGGGCTGCGCGACAGGATCCAGAAGTAGTCGAGGCTGGAGCCTATGACCATGGCCCAGCGGTACTGCTCGTCCAGCGCCACCACGTGGTAGCCGGCGTAAAAAGGCCCGAAAAAGGACACTTTGAGCGCGCCCACATCGGGCCGGCCGACAAACTGCGCCTTGCCGCGCGCTTCTTTCCAGCGGTTGTGGCGGGGGTCGAAGCCCCGGTTCGTGACTTGCAAGCGGCCGTTGGGCGCAAGACTGTATTCGGCGCGGGTGCGCACCAGGCCTTTTTCGAAATGCTGGTCTATGCGTGCCACTTCATACCAGCGGCCAAGATAGCGCGAGATATCGAAGTGGCCCACCGGTTGCACGCCGGCAGGCCGGGGCGGCGTGCGCAAGGCCATCCAGGCCAGATAGGCTGCGGCCCCGACGCCCAGCCCAAGGGCGAGGGCGGAGCCGGTGCTGCGACCGGACGCCGCGGGCCTGTCGAGGTCCCGGCGGCGGCGCAGGTCTTGTGGGTCGCGTGGGTGGCAGGGGGCGTCGCGGTGCATAGACATATCCTTGGACAGCAAGACAAAGGGAGCGCTGCCGTCAATCTAACCTCAGTTGCCTGGGGCGTGTGTAGGTGTTTGCTGGCATGTGCCGTAATGCGTGGGTCAATCCGTGTCCTCCGGATCTGGCCGGGGCCTGCCGCCGAGCGGCCGGCCGGGCGGGCGTTCGCCGATCTGCTGGCGCCACATGGCGTAGTACAGGCCTTTGTGTTCCAGCAGTTCGGCGTGGCTGCCGGATTCGACGATGCGGCCGCGCTCCAGCACCATGATGGTTTGCGCGTGCAAAATGGTCGACAGCCGGTGGGCGATCAAGAGCGTGATGCGGTGGGATTGCCGCGACACGCGACGCACGGTATCGGTGATCTGCTCTTCGGTCAGCGAATCCAGGGCCGAAGTGGCTTCGTCGAAAATCAGCAGGCGCGGGTTGCGCACCAGGGCCCGCGCAATCGACAGGCGCTGCTTTTCACCGCCCGACAGGCGCACGCCCGACTCGCCTATGGGCGTGTCCAGGCCCAGGGGGGAGCGCTCCAGCAAATGCAGGCAGGAGGCCTGCTCCAGCGCGGTCATGATGTCCTGGTCGGTGGCATCGGGTTTGACGAACAGCATGTTCTCGCGCAGCGTGCCGGCGAACAAATGCGTTTCCTGGGTC
>JAMNYN010000322.1 GCA_023622805.1 Pseudomonadota bacterium
ACAAGCGGAAAGAAGGCCGCGAGAGAGGCCTCGCAGCGGGGCGCCATTGCATCATACAAAGTTTGCATGGCGACGAAAAAGCCGCCCGAAGGCGGCGTGGTGGTGCAAGGCCAGGGTGGTCAGGATCCTGTGATCGATGGCGCAGCCTTTGCAACTGGCGCGCCCCAGCAAGGGGCAGCGAGGAAGGGCCGCCCCGCACCGAGGCTGCCGTCCCCCTCCACCGAAGGTTGAGAGGGGGAAGCGGGCTCGGCGCCTGCCGCGTAAGCCGCTCAGGGGGTCAAACCTTCGCTTCCAGCAACTGCTGGAGTTCGCCCGACTCGTACATCTCCATCATGATGTCCGAGCCGCCGATGAATTCCCCCTTGATGTACAGCTGGGGAATGGTCGGCCACTGGCTGTAGTCCTTGATGCTTTGGCGGATTTCCTGGTCTTCCAGGACGTTGACCGTGGCGATGGTCTTGGTGTCCACGCCGCAGGCCTTGAGAATTTGCAGCGCGCGGCCGGAAAAGCCGCACTGGGGGAAACTGGCGTTGCCCTTCATGAACAGCAGGATGTCGTTGTTCTTGACGAGGTCGTCGATGCGTTGGTGGGTATTGTTCATGGTGGCTCCAAAAGTGGGCGGCCGCGCGTGCGGCATGGGGTACACCCGGGATTATTTCACTGTCTGTCCAAATGCGTCATGCACCCGCCCGTGCAACGGGCAATGCCTGCCAAATCATTGTGGCTTTGCACCTCGCCAAAGCCCGCGTCGCGCAGCAGGGCCTGGACGGCTTCGGCCTGGTCCCAGCCGTGCTCGATCAGCAGCCAGCCGCCGGGCGCCAGCCGCGCGGGCGCCTGGGCGATGATGGCGCGGATGTCGTCCAGCCCGTCACTGCCGCTGGCCAGCGCCGACAGCGGCTCGTGCGTCAGGGCGGCCAGGTGCGGGTCGTCGGCGGCGATATAGGGCGGGTTGGTGACGATGGCGTCGAATACCAACTCCGGCGCGAGGGCTTGCAGCCACGAGCCCTGGGCGAATTGCACGGGCAGGTGCAGAGCCTGGGCATTGAGCGCGGCCACGGCCAGCGCGTCGGCGCTGGCATCCACGGCCCAGACGCTGGCATCGGGGCGCTGGTGCTGCAAGGCCAGGGCGATGGCGCCGCTGCCCGTGCCCAGGTCGACGATGCGCGGTGCATTCCAGTCGGCCAGCACTTGCAGCGCCCAGTCGACCAGAGTTTCGGTGTCGGGGCGCGGGTCCAGCACGCGCGCATCGATGTGCAGCGCCAGGCCGTAGAACTCCTTGCGGCCGGTGAGGTAGGCCACGGGCTCGCCGGCCAGGCGCCGCGCGCACAGGTCGTCGAAAGCCTGCTGTTGCGCGGGTGTGAGGGCATCCGTGTCATGCGTCAGCAACCACGCGCGGCCGGCATCGGGTTTTTCCAATGCGTGCAGCAGCAGCATCTGGGCGTCGATGCGGGCCAGGCCGGCCTGCTGGGCCTGGTGCAGGGCTTGTTCAAGTGTCATCGGAATTGGTCATCCATAGCGTTCGCGCCGCACGCAGCCTTTGAAACTGGCGTGTCCCAGCATGGGGACACCGAGCAAGGGCTGTCCCGCAGCGATGGTGTCGTCCCCCTCCACCGAAGGATGAGAGGGGGAAGCGGCGTGAGCCGCTCAGGGGGTGCTCACCCATTCACTTCCAACTCGGCCAGCTGCTCGGCTTCGCGCGCATGCTGCAGTGCCTGCAGCACGTCGCCCAGGTCGCCTTCCATCACGTACAGCAGCTTGTAGAGCGTGAGGTTGATGCGGTGGTCGGTGAGACGTCCCTGGGGGAAATTGTAGGTGCGGATGCGGTCGGAGCGGTCGCCGCTGCCGATCAGGCCCTTGCGCTGGGCGGCTTCCTTTGCCGCGCGCTCGCTGCGTTCCTTTTCCTGGATGCGCGCCTGCAGCACCTGCAAGGCCTTGGCCTTGTTGGCATGCTGGCTGCGGCCGTCCTGGCATTCGGCGACTATGCCCGTGGGCAGGTGGACCACGCGCACGGCGGAGTCGGTCTTGTTGATGTGCTGGCCGCCGGCGCCGGACGCGCGAAAGGTATCGATGCGCAGGTCGGCCGGGTTGAGGGTGATGGCCTGGGTCTCGTCGGGCTCGGGCATCACGGCCACGGTGCAGGCGCTGGTATGGATGCGGCCCTGGGTTTCGGTGGCGGGCACGCGTTGCACGCGGTGACCGCCCGATTCAAAGCGCAGCTTGCCGTAGACCTGATCGCCGCTCACGTGCAGCACGATTTCCTTGTAGCCACCGACTTCGCTGTCGCTGGCGCTCATGACTTCGACTTTCCAGCCCACGCTGTCGCAGTAGCGGGTGTACATGCGCGCCAGATCGGCCGCGAACAGCGCCGATTCGTCGCCACCGGCGCCCGCGCGGATTTCCAGATAGGCGTCGCGCGCATCGTCGGGGTCCTTGGGCAGCAGCAGGCGCTGCAGCTCTTCTTCGAGCTGGGCCAGCTCGGTCGTGGCGCCGGCGATTTCTTCCTGCGCCATATCGGCCATTTCGGGGTCGGTCAGCATTTCCTGCGCTTCGGCCAGGTCGGCTTCGCGCTGCACAAAGCGGGCGTAGCGTCCGGCCACGGCCGTCACTTCGGCGTGTTCGCGCGAAATTTTCCGATACTGGGCCATGTCGCTCATGATGTCTTCGCGCGACAGCAGGAAGTCGAGCTCTTCCAGGCGTTGGGCGAAGCGCTGTAGCTGGCTGCGGAGAAAGGTTTGCATGACAGTGCGGGGCAGTTGCGCTATGCAGGGCATAGCTGGAGAAAAGGGCTTGGATGCAAGGACCTGGGCACAGGTCGCTGGGCCGGCCGGCGCGCAGCCGGGGGCCAGGCCCCGTCAGGGCCAGCGGCGGGCGCCGCTAAAGAGAGGTTTTGCGGCCCTGCGAGCGCAGGAACAGGCGGGAGACGGCTTGCACGGTCTGGGCGCGCTGGGCGGTGTCGCCCGAGTGCAGCTCGGTCATGGTGCCGTGCAGCATTTTCTGCGTCAATCCGCGCGACAGGGCTTCGAGCACCGTGTCCAGGTCTTCGCCCTTGGCGATGCGCTTCTTGGCGCGCGCGATTTCGGCGGCGCGCCAGACATCGGTCTGATCGTGCAATTGCTGGATCAGCGGAACGACGCCGCCCTGGGGGCTGCGCTGGTCCATCCAGTGCAGAAAGCTTTGCACGCCGGTGTCGATGATGGCTTCGGCCTGGGCCACGGCGGCCTGGCGGTGGGCTTGCGCGGTCTGCACCACGTGGGCCAGATCGTCGACGGTGTAGAGGTAGACGTCGCGCAGCGCCTTGACTTCGGGTTCGATGTCACGCGGCACGGCCAGGTCGACCATGAACATGGGGCGGTGCTTGCGCCTTTTCAGCGCGCTCTCGACCGCGCCCAGGCCGATGATGGGCAGGCTCGACGCCGTGCAGCTGATCACCGCGTCGTATTCGTGCAGGTGGTCGGGCAGCTCGGACAGGCGCATCACGTCGGCGCCAAAGCGGGCGGCGAGCTTTTCGCCGCGCTCCATGGTGCGGTTGGCGATGGTGATGTGCTGCGGGTTCCTGGCCGCGAAGTGCGTGGTCGCGAGCTCTATCATTTCGCCCGCGCCGACAAACAGGATGCGGATCTTGCCCAGGTCTTCGAACAGCTGGCTGGCCAGGCGCACGGCAGCCGCGGCCATGCTGATGCTGTGCTCGCCGATTTCGGTGGAGCTGCGCACTTCCTTGGCCACGGCGAAGCTGCGCTGGAACAATTGGTTGAGCGTGGTGCCCAGGGCGCCGGCGGTTTCGGCGGCGCGCACGGCATTTTTCATCTGGCCGAGGATTTGCGCTTCGCCCAGTACCATGGAGTCGAGACCGCTGGCGACGCGAAACGCATGGCGCGCGGCCAGGCCTTCTTCGAGCAGGTAGGAGTGCGAGCGCAGGATTTCGGGGCTGACGCCGCCGCTGCGTGCCAGCCAGTCCAGCGTATGGTCCAGCGCCGGCGTGTCGGCTGCGCAGTAGATTTCGGTGCGGTTGCAGGTCGACAGAATGGCGGTTTCCACACCGTCATGGCGGCCGGCAGTGACCAGCGACTGGCGCAGGCCCTGCAGCGTCGGCGCGATCTGATCGAGCGCAAACGCAAAACGACCCCGCAAATCAAGCGGAGCCGTGTGGTGGTTGATACCTAACGCCCAGACTGCCATAGACGGTCATTATAAAATTTATGAAACACTTTGACATCCCCCGCTTGCATAAGCCTTGATCTGGATCATTCGACATGGGCTTTCTCCCCGCGCTCTACCATTTGCTGAACTTTTTCGCGCCGGCCCTGGCCGTGGCTCTGGGGCTGGCGGTGGGCGCCCGTTTTGTCCTGTCTTCCACCCCGCAAACGCCTGCTTGGTGGGTACAGGTAGCTATCAATTTTGCAGTTGGTGGCGGCGTTTTGCTGGGCGGGTTGTGGTGGTTTGGGCGTGATGGCAAGCTTGCCACCTATGCGGCGCTGGTGGTGCTATGTGCCTGTTGCCAGTGGGCTCTCTCGCGCGGCTGGCGCCGTTGATTCCATGCTTGTCTGGGCCGCGGCCTGCTCCAGCAGCCAGTGCCGAAAATCCAGCAGGGCGGAAGTAGGCTCGCGCACCGCGGGCCGGCACAGAAAGTAGCCGCGCTCTATCTGCACCGCCTCGGGGATGGCGATGACGATGCGCCCCGCGGCCAGGTCGTCCTCGATCAGGCAACGCTGCACCACGGCCACACCCATGCCGGCGATTACCGCCTGCACCAGCAGGGACACCAGTTCGAAGTCGGCGGCGGGCGCGGGCACGACGCCGGCAAAGTGCACATGCTCGCACCAGCGTCCCCAGTTGCCCTGGTAGTTGGTATGGGCCAGCAGCGGGCGGCGCAGCAGGTCGGCAGGGGTGCGGATGGCCTGGGGGCCCTGCAGGTCTTGCGGGCGGCAGATGGGCACCAGTTCGCGCCCGACGATGTAGTCGGCCGCCACATGGGCGGGCCAGGGGGCCTGGCCTATGCGCAGCCAGCCGTCGATTTCCGGCGCGCTGATGGCATCGTCGCGGCGGTAGGGGGCAAACGACAGCAGGACATTGGGAAAGCGCGCGCTGAAGTCGGGCAGGCGTGGAATCAGCCAGTGGCTGAACAGCGTGGGCGTGACCGACAGGCGCAGTCGCGGGCCGGTATGCCGGCGGCGCACATGGGCCGAGGCCGCTTCAATGGTCAGCAAGGCCGGCCCCACGGCATCGAGGTAAGCGCGCCCGGCGGGCGTGAGCACGCTGCGCCGGCCCTGGCGCTCGAACAGCGCCAGTCCCAGGTGCTCTTCGAGCCGGGCGATGGCGCGGCTGATCGCTCCCTGGGTCACATGCAGGTCTTCGGCCGCCAGCGAGAAGCTGCCCAGGCGGGCCGCGGCGGCAAAAGCGTGCAGTTCGGAAAGAGAGGGGGAGTGCATGCGCATGGCACGGCCAATTATGACGGTTGGTAATAGCTGTGTGACATTTTGTCTCTTTTCGCCCGGACCTTGCCTGCCCAGAATGCTTGCTTCAGAACAACACCCAAAAGAGAGCACCCATGGCCTTGCGTAGAACCCTGTTGTCCAGCCTTGCAGCCTGCGCTGCGACCGCCTTGCTGGCGCCCCTGGCCCATGCCCAGGGCGATTACCCCACCCGTCCCCTGCGGCTGATCGTGCCCTTCGGCGCGGGCGGATCGACCGACATGGTCGCGCGTCTGCTGGCCGACAAGATGGGCCAGGTGCTGGGCAAGGCCGTGGTGGTCGAGAACCGAGGCGGCGCGGGCGGCGCCATCGGTGCCGATGCCATCGCCAAGGCCGCGCCCGACGGCTACACCATTGGCATGGCCACGGTGTCCACGCACGGCGCCAACCCGGCCATCGTCGCCAAGTTGCCCTATGACGCTATCAAGGATTTCGCGCCCATCACCAACGTGATGTCCGTGCCCAGCGTGTTCGTGGTCCACAACAGCGTGCCGGCCAAGACCATGAAGGAGTTCATTGCCCTGGCCAAGGCCAATCCCGGCAAGTACACCTTTGCTTCGCCCGGCACCGGTTCGCTGGGCCACGCCAACATCGAAAACTTCATGAACCTCGCGGGCATCGACCTGCTGCACATCCCTTACAAGGGCGCAGGCCAGGCGATCAACGACGCGCTCGCCGGCCAGGTCTCGGCCATGACCGACAACCTGCCCTCGACCCTGCCGCACATCAAGTCCGGCAAACTGCGCCCCCTGGCCGTGCTGGCCTTGAAGCGCAGCGATGTGCTGCCCGATGTGCCCACCTATACCGAGATGGGCTACCCCGGCATGGGCGACGGCGGCTGGTTCGGTCTGGTCGCGCCCGCGGGCACGCCGCCGGCCATCATTGCCAAGCTCAACGCCGCGGCCCACAAGGTCATGGCCATGCCCGACTACCTGGAAAAGCAAAAAGGCATTTCCGGCGAAT
>JAMNYN010000299.1 GCA_023622805.1 Pseudomonadota bacterium
CGTGAAATCAGTGTCCTTGCAGATGCGCGCTAGCCCCAAGCCGAAATCCATCACTTGCCCATATGGTGGACAAATCACCGAATGCCGCAATGCGCTCCGACGGCCCCGTGACATCATGGATTCATGGGTTGCCTGGCCCAGATTTCCATCCATCCATCGAGGTATCCACCACATGAGCACCTATACCGACATCCGTTATGTAGCCCGCGACGGCGTGGCCCGCATCACCATCGATCGCCCGGACAAGTACAACGCTTTCCGCGGCAAGACCTGCGACGAGCTGATCGATGCGCTCAACCGCGCCGGCTGGGACAAGTCCATAGGCGTCATCGTTCTGACAGGCGAAGGCAGCAAGGCGTTCTGCACTGGCGGCGACCAGTCCGCCCACGATGGCGGCTACGACGGCCGCGGCGTCATCGGCCTGCCGGTGGAAGAATTGCAGGGACTGATTCGCGACGTGCCCAAGCCCGTCATTGCCCGCGTCAACGGCTTCGCCATCGGCGGCGGCAATGTGCTGGTGACCTGCTGCGACCTGGCCATCGCTGCCGACACTGCCGTCTTCGGCCAGGTCGGCCCCAAGGTCGGCTCGGTCGATCCGGGCTTCGGCACGGCCTTTCTGTCGCGCGTCGTCGGCGAGAAGAAAGCCCGCGAGATCTGGTTCATGTGCCGCCGCTACAGCGCCCAACAGGCGCTGGACATGGGTCTGGTGAATGCCGTGGTGCCGGCCGACCAGCTCGATGCCGAAGTCGAGCGCTGGTGCCAGGAAATCCTGGCGCTCAGCCCCACGGCCATCGCCATCGCCAAGCGCTCCTTCAATGCCGACTCGGACAACATCCGCGGCATCGGCGGCATGGGCATGCAGTCGCTGAGCCTGTTCTACGGCACCGAAGAGTCCCACGAAGGCGTGCGCGCCTTCCTGGAAAAGCGCAAGCCCAATTTCCGCCAGTACAGCGGCAAGTAAATGGCTAGGAGCCCGGGGCGGGCTCCTAGCCTAGGCCGTCGCCGCCCCGCCCTGCTCCAGCGGCGGCAAACGCAGCATGCGCTTGAGCACCTTGCCGCTGAGCGTGGTCGGCAACGCATCCACCACGGTGATGTGGCTGGGCAGCTTGTAGGGCGCCAGCTGGCGGGCCAGGTAAGCAGACAGCTCCTGGGCATCGAAAGGCACGGCGCCCGAGCATTCCACAAAGGCCAACACCTCTTCATTGCCGTCGGCGCAACGCCGTCCGACCACCGCGGCGCTGCGGATCGCCGGATGGCGGCTCAGCACCGCCTCGACCTCGCCGGGATAGACGTTGAAACCCGAGCGCACGATCATCTCCTTGAGCCGACCGACGACAAACAGCGCGCCGTCGGCATCGAGACGCCCGATATCACCGCTGGCATACCAGCCGCCTGGCCGCATCACTTCGGCCGTCGCCTGGGCGTCGCGGAAATAGCCCGGCATCAGCCCGATGCCGCGCAGCCAGATCTCACCAGCCTCACCCTGCGGCAGGTTCTGATTGTCAGTGTCCACAATGCGCAGTTCGGCGCCGGCCAGTACCGGCCCCGACGACACATCGTCACGCGGAGCGCCCAGCCGCACCATGGTCGCGCCGCCTGCGTACTCGGACATGCCATAGCCATGGAACAGCGGCAGGCCCAGACGGCGCTCCACCGCGCGCTTCAGCGTCAGATCCAAAGGGGCCGCGCCCGCATACAGGTAGCGCAGATCGGGACACGAAGGCCGGTCCACGCCCTGCGTATCCAACCAGGCCAGCAGGCGCGTGAACATGGCCGCCGGCCCCTGGAGCATGCTGACGCCGTGCTGCGCCAGCGCGTCGAAGACATCGGCCGGATCGAAGCGGCTGCGCATCACCAGCGTGGAACCCGCCATCAGCGAAGCCATGAGCACGGCCCCGAGGCCGAAGATGTGCGTCATCGGCAGATAGGCATGCACGCGATCGCGCGCCGTCATGGCCCGCTCCTGCACCGCCAGCTGCGCGTAGTGCAGCAACCCGGCATGGGTCAGCGGCACCCCCTTGGGCTCGCCCGTCGTGCCCGAAGTGAAGATGATGGCGGCCACCTCGCCCTGCGCGGGCTGGGGCTGCACCGTGGCCTCGCTGCGCGTGGCGCTGAGTGACAGCCCCTGGACCGCAGAGGCCGTCGCACCCAAGCGGCGCGCGTGCTGCGCTGCAGCGCCAGGCACCGCCTCGGTGAAATACACCAGCCGGGCATCGGCCTTGGCGACGAAGGCGTCGATTTCGCCCGGCGCCATGCGGGCATTGACACCGCAGGACCAGGCGCCCAGTCGGCTGCAGGCGATGATCAGCGAAATATGCTGGGGGCAGTTTTCCGCCACGATCAGCACGCGGTCGCCGGCGCGCACGCCGCGGTCGCGCATTTCCCGCGCCAGCGAAACCGCCCAGGCATCGAGATCGGCAAAGGTCAGAGGCCCTTCCTGCGTCAGCACGAACACCTGCTGCGGCGCCTGCCGCAGGCGCCGCTCGAATGGCTCGTGGATACAGCGCAGGCTGCCGCAAACATCGTGGGTCATGCATTGGCTCCTTTGCTTTACAAGGTTTCCTCGACGCCCAGCACCAGCGTGGCCTGGCTGGACAGTTCGCCGCCATTGCCGTGCGCCAGCGCCAGCTGCGCGCCCGCGACCTGCCGTGCACCGGCAAGTCCCATCAGCTGCTGCGTGGCTTCGACCATGGTGAACAGGCCGTACATTCCCGGGTGGACGCAGGACAGGCCGCCGCCGTTGGTGTTCACCGCCAGACTGCCGCCGGGCGCGATGCGCCCGCCTTCGACAAAGCTGCCGCCCTCGCCTTTCTTGCAAAAACCCAGGTCTTCGAGGAACAGCAAGGTGTTGATGGTGAAGGCGTCATACAGCTGCAGCACGTCGATGTCCTTGGGCTGCACGCCGGCCTGGGCCATGGCCCGCGGGCCTGACAGGCGCGCCGCGGTGCGGGTCAGGTCCGGCATGGCCGTGATCTCGCGGTGCTCGGTGGCGGCGGCCGCGCCCAGCAGGTAGACCGGCTTGCGTGCCAGATCCTTGGCGCGATCGGCGCGCACCATCACCACGGCGGCCGCGCCATCGGTCACCAGGCAGCAATCGCGCACGCTCAGCGGATCGGCCACCATGCGCGACGACAGGTAGGATTCCATGCCCAGCGGCTCGCGCACGAAAGCGTCGGGATTGAGCTGGGCCCAGGCGCGCGCGGCCAGCGCCACTTCGCCCAGCTGCTCACGCTTGAGCCCATATTCGTGCTGGTAGCGCGACGCCGCCAGCGCATAGGCGCCCACCGGGCGCGGCAGCCGGTACAGCGTTTCGTAGCCGCTCTCGCGCATGGACTTGATCAGGCTGCCCGCGGCACTGCGTTGGTTGCTGCCGTAGGCGATCAGGGCCACATCGCACTGGCCGCTTTCCAACGCCAGCGCCGCCCACATCGCATGGGTCATGAACGCCGAGCCGCCGGTGCGGTTGTTCTCGGTGATGCGCGGAGAAATGCCCAGGTATTCGGCCAGGCCCAGGCCCGACATGAAGTCATCAGGCAGGGCCACGAACAGGCCGTCGACATCCTCGGGCTTGAGTCCGATCTGGTCCAGGGCCTTGAGGCTGGCGCCCACGGCCAGCTCCATGGAGCTGAACCCGGGGGCTTCGCCCATGCCGTGGGTGGCGGCGGCGACGATCGCGGCACGGCCGCGGGGAAAGCGGTCGCTGCTCATGCCTGCACCTCCAGCGCATCGAACACCAGCAGGGGCTTGCCCTCTTCTTCGCAGATACGCGCGCGCACCGCCATGCCTATGCGCACCGCGTCGGCGGGAATGCCTTCCACCCGGCTCATCAGCCGCGGCCCTTCCTCCAGCGCGATTAGCGCCACGTTGTAAGCCGGCTGCGGTGGGCGCGCGCGCACCACCGTGGTGGCGTGGACCGTGCCGCGGCCGCAGGCCTCGGTCCACTCCAGATCGCGCGCGCCGGTGCGCGGCGCGGCGATGCGCGGTGAAAACACGTATTCACCACTGCCGCGCGAGCGCTGCAGCATGAAACGACCCTGTGCCAGGAAGGCGGAGAACTCGGTCTCCAGAAGCGTTTGACTCATCTTGAACCTTGAGAAATGCGGTGCCTGGCATTTCAACGCCTGTCCCGCACGGCAACAATCGGAACGCGTCAAATGCCCATAATGTGGGCAAACCAATGATAAACAGGAGACAAGCCATGGCCACAGAGACGTCCACCTCGTCCGGCGTGCAAAGCCTGGAGCGCGCCTTTGGCCTGCTCGCGCTGCTGGCCCAGCAGCACGACTACGGCATGGTCATGCGGCAAATCGTGCAGGCCACCGGACTCAGCCGGCCCACCGTGCACCGCATGATTTCCTTTCTAATGCGCCTGCACTACGTGGAGCAGGACCCCACGACCCATGCCTACCGCCTTGGCTCGGCCGCCATGCTGCTGGGCATGCGCACCATGTCGCGCCCGCCGCTGGTGAGCGAGTTCCTGCATACCATGCGGCGCATCGCCCGCCGCACGGGCGAAGGCGTGTTCATGCTGGTGCGCATCGGCGACTACAGCTACAACATCCACAGCGAGCAGATCTCGGCGCGCAGCCCCGCCCTGCAAAACCTGGTCGGCGCCACCCGGCTGCTGGGCCTGGGCATAGGCAGCCTGTCGCTGCTGTCGATGATGAGCGACAACGAAATCCGCCTGCACCATGCGCGCCACCAGGCGCTGTACATGGCCCAGAACCTGAGCATCGCCCGCCTGCTAACCGGTGTGACGCGCACGCGCCAGCTCGGCTATTCGGTGGCTACCGGCGAAGGCGTCGCCGGCGTGGGCTATGCCTTCGATCTGGCCCCGGGACAGGCGGCCATCAGCGTCTTTGCTTCGCGCGCACGCATGCCCCTGGCCCGCCGCCACGAAATCGGCGCCATCGTCATGCAGGAAGTGCACTCCCAGATCGGCCGCTGAGGCCGCCGTCACCGATTCCCGCAGGCTGCGTCCATATCGTGGACAAAAGCCAGCATCGACGTTGCGAGTGCAGCGACTTTCTCCTGAAATGGCTGCATATCACATCAGCACATTTTTGGAGACGCTTGTATGTTGGCGACAGCGCACCACCGGCTTGAAACCGCACTCAACCCCCGCTCGATCACTGTGATCGGTGCCTCGGGCGATCCCACGCGCATAGGCGGCATGGCACTTGACCATTTGTCGCGCTTTCAGTTCAACGGACAGGTCTTTCCTGTCAACCCCAAATACCCTGAGCTGGCCGGCTACCGCTGCTATCCCGACGTGGAGTCGCTGCCCATGGTGCCCGACGTGGCCGTGCTCTCGCTGCCCGTGGACGAAGTGCTGCCCATGCTCGAGCGCTGCCACGCCAAAGGCATTCCATCGGCCATTGTCTATGCGGCGGGCTTTGCGGAAGTCGGCGGCGAAGGCCTGGAGCGGCAACAGGCCCTGGTCGACTTCTCGCAGCGCAGCGGCATGCGCGTCGTCGGCCCCAACTGCATGGGACTGGCCCATCTGGGCACACGCGCCATCACCTCATTCGTGCCCACCTTCAAGGCCTTCCCACCCGACGAGCGCATAGGCCACATCAGCCTGGTGACGCAAAGCGGCAGCATGTGCTCCGACATCTATGTCACCGGCTGGATGATGCATTTGCGCTTTCGCCACTTCATCAACACCGGCAACGAGGCCTGCCTGGATTTCGCCGATTTCCTGGACTACCTGGCCGCGGACGCCGGCACCGAAGTCGTGGCCGGCTATGTCGAAGGCCTGCGCGACGGCGCCAAGTTCATTGCCGCCACCACCGCGCTGCGCCAGGCGGGCAAGCCTTTGATCCTGCTCAAGGCCGGCGAGAGCGAGCGCGGCTCTGAAGTGACCCAATCCCATACGGCAGCCCTGGCCGGTGACCGCGCAATCTACCGCGCAGCCTTCGCCCAGCTCGGCGTGATGCAGGCCCGCCATACCGTCCACCTGACCGATCTGGCCTATTTGTCGCGCTTTCAGCGTGGCAAGCGCATGGGCCCCAAGGTCGTGGTGGCCTCCATCTCCGGCGCCATGGGCGCGGTCACGGCCGACCTGCTGAGCGCCCAGGGCATGGAGCTGCCGCTGCTCTCCGAGGCCAGCCAGCGCAAGCTGCTCGATACCGTGCCCGGCATTGCCATGGTCTGCAACCCTGTCGACATGACCGGCCAGCTGTTCAGCCGCCAGCGCCTGGCGACCGAAGTGCTGCAGACCCTGCTGGCCGACGACGCGGCCGACATCCTGCTGGTCTTTGCCACCGGCTCGCTGTTCGAGCGCATCGCGCCCGAGCTGATCGCGGTGGCGGCCGGCAGCCGCTGCCTGGTGGCGGTGATTGCCACCTCCGGCACGGCGCAGACCCGCCAACACCTGGAAGACGCGGGCATCCCGGTGTTCCCCGACGCGGC
>JAMNYN010000551.1 GCA_023622805.1 Pseudomonadota bacterium
GTAGTTGGCGGCGAGCTTGGTCTGGCCCAGCATGAAGTAGCCGTTGATGGCGAGGCGCTGATCCTTCTTGCCGCTGAGGTCGGCTGTGGGAGGTGTGTCGACGCTGCCGTTGAGACCGTGCTGCTGATCTATCCAGGAGCCTACGCCCCAGGTGGGCGCCTCGTATTTCAGCACGGCCGACCAGGCACGGCACTCGCTGCCGTTGCCGCGTTCGCCTGCGCAGGTCTGTGCATCACGGCCCAGGCTGTACAGCGTGCCCACGGTGACACCGCTGAACTTGCCTTGATAGGCGATGGCGTTATCGAGGCGCGGCCCGGCCAGGTAGGTGTCGAAGGCGCCGGCACCGTAGATCTGGGCCAGGAAGATGTCGGTGTTGGCGGCGCCGGGGAACAGCATCGAGTATTGCCGTCCCAGAGACAATGTGCCCCAGTTTCCGGCGAGCCCGACGAATGCCTGGCGGCCGAACCCGCGCCCGCCTTGCTGCAGGGTGCCGTTGTCGGAGCTGAACCCGGACTCGAGTGTGAACACGGCCTTCAGGCCGCCGCCCAGGTCTTCGCTGCCGCGCACGCCCCAGCGCGAGGCGGCGGAGCCGGCGATGCTGGGCATGCGCGTCAGGCTGCCGCCGGTACTCACATGGTTCAGCTGCTCGACCCCAGCATCGACCAGGCCGTAGAGTGTGACGTTGCTTTGGGCCTGGACCGGGCCGGCGATGCCCGCGCAGAGGGCCAGCGTGCTGGCGAGGGACAAGGAGGTGCGTTGCATTGAGTCGTCTTCCTATATGTTGGTGCAGTTCAATCAGACAGAGGGCAGCAAAATGCGGTCACATCTTGCACAGGGGGGATGCGGGCGGTGTGATGGAGGCGGGGTAGGACTGTTCGATCACGGGACGCAGTACGCCGTCGGCGACCTTGACGCGCGCGACGTAGTTGGGGATGACCAGTTGGTTATCCGCTGCGCGGACGGTGGCCTTGCCATACAGCGTGTCCACCTGTGCGCCGCGCAAGGCCTTGGTGACGGCTTCCGGCTGCACGCTCTTGGCCAGCGTCACTCCCTGGAACAGCACCATGGCGCCGTTGTAGGCCTGGCCCTCGGTGTCCGACGGCAGGCGGTTGTGCTTGGCCTTGAAGGCGGTGGCGAAGGCCTTGCTCTGCGGCGTGTCGATGTCGGGCGTGTAGCCCACATTGCCTGGCACGTTGGTGAGGGCCTTGCCCGTGGCATTGACCACGAAGTTGGACAGCAGGGCATGGCCGATCAGCGGGGTCTTTGGGATCAGCCCGAAGTCGGCGGCCTGCTTGGTGAAGGCGATCGCGCCCGAGACATCGGCCACCCAGATGGCATCGACGTTGGCGGCCTTGAGTTGCTGGATGTAGGGCGCATAGTCCTTGGTGCCCAGGGGCACGAGCAGCTTGAGCGCCACTTTTTTCCCCTGGGCCGTCACGGCAGACTCGAAGGACTTGGCCGAATCCTGGCCCCAGACATAGTCGGCCGCCATGATGGCGAAGTTGTTGCCCGGGATGCCCTTGACCCACTCGTTGATCATCGCCAGGTCCATGGCATCGGAGTGGTTGCTGCGGATGAAGCGTGGGTTGCAGGCATCCTGGGTCAGCTTGTCGGCCTTGCTGATGGTGCCGATGAAGGCGGCATCCCAGCGCGCCAGGTTCTGGCTGATGGCCAGCGAGATCGACGAGGTGATGGGGCCCAGGATCAGGTTGTTGCCATCGCGGGCCAGCTTTTCGGCCACGCGCCGACCGGCATCGGGCGTGCTTTCATCGTCGCCCTCGGCCAGGATGACCTTGCGGCCGTCCACGCCGCCCTTGGCGTTGGCCTCGTCAGCGGCGAACCGGATGCCGCTGGCCACATCGGCGCCCATGGTCGAGAAGGCGCCGGACTTGGATGTGACCAAGGCGATCTTGATAGGGTCCTTGGCCTGCGCAGCGGCCGTCAGCGGCAAGGCCGCCACCAGCACCACGCCCGCCAGCAGAGGCTGAAGTCTTGAAGTCTTGAACATGTCTGTCTCCTGAGAAAAATTGCCGGAAAGGGTCCGGCGACCACGCCCGTCCCGGCTACACCATCACGTGTTCCTCGATGTCATGCAGGCCTTGCGGCGAGTTGACGACCCGGCCTTCGGCCACCACCGAGCCCTTGGCCATCGCCAGGAAACGGTGGGCCACGCGCACCACCAGGCTCAGGTTCTGCTCGATCAGCAACAGGGCCGTTCCCTGGTCGGCCACCTGCTGGAAGATGTCGGCCAACTGATCCACGATGACGGGAGCCAGGCCCTCGGTGGGCTCGTCCAGCAGGATCAGGCTGGGGTTGGCCATCAGCGCCCGGCCCACGGCCAGCATCTGCTGCTGCCCGCCGGACAGGGCCGTGCCCGGGGTGTGGGCGCGTTCCCGCAGGATGGGAAACAGACGGTAGATTCCGGCCAGGTTCCACGGCCCCTTGCGGCCCACGGCGGCGCCCAGGATCAGGTTCTCCTCCACGGTCAAGTTGGCGACGATGCGACGCCCCTGGGGCACCACGACGATGCCGTGCTGTGCCGCGATGTAGGGGCGCGGCCGGGTGATCGGCGTGTTGCCGAAATGAATCGTTCCGCCCTTCATCTGGGCCAGGCCCAGGATGGTGTTGACCACCGTGGTCTTGCCCACACCGTTGCGGCCGATCAAGGCCACGCGTTCGCCGGCATTCACGTGCAGGCCCAGGCCGTGCAGGATGTGCGCCGAGCCGTAGAAGGATTGGAGATGGTCGAGCTTGAGCAAGGCGGTCATGCGGCGCTTCCGAGATAGGCTTCGCGCACGCGCGGATCAGCGCGCACGCTGGCTGGTTCGCCGCAGGCGATCACGCGGCCGAGTTCAAAAACAGTGACGACGTCGGAGATGCCGAACACCACATCCATGTCGTGCTCGACCAGCAGCACCGACACTTCCCAGCGCGAAGTCAGTGCTTTCAGGTGTCGGGCCAGGTCCTGCGATTCCTGCACGGACAGGCCGGCCATCGGTTCGTCCAGCATGAGCAGCTTGGGGCGCCCCACCAGGGCCAGCGCCAGATCCAGGCGGCGCTGCTCGCCATAGCCCAGGTCTTCGGCGATGGTCTGACCCAGCCGGTCGAGGTCCAGCTCCTTGAGCACGGCGTCGGCATCGGCGGCGGAGTCCGCCACGCCCATCTTGTAGGAGGCCAGCTCCACCTGTTGGCGCACCGCCATGCCGCCAAAAATGCTGGTGCGCTGGAAGCTGCGCGAGAGCCCGCGCATGCGGCGTTCGACGGCGCCCATGTGACTGACATCCTCGCCATCGAGCAGGACCGTGCCGCGCGTGAGCTTGCGACGTCCCGTGATGGCATCGATCACGGTCGACTTGCCCGCCCCATTGGGGCCGATGAGGCCGTGGATCTGTCCTTTTTCCAGCGTGATGCCCACGCCATCGAGCGCCTTGACGCCACCGTAGTGGATGGCCACGTCCCGGGCCTGCAATACATAGGAGTTCATTTGGAGGTCCTTTTCAGCGGGCGGTCAGTGACCGCCGGAACGGCGTCCGGCGCGCTGCGGGCGCTCGCCCAAGAGCCGCCGCTGCACGCCTCCCACGATGCCGTCGGGCGAGAAGACGATGACGACGATCAGTGCCGCGCCGAAGATGGCCATCGAGTGAGTGGCGTACGCGCCGAGCAGGTCCTTGAAAAGGACATAGATGATGGCGCCGACGATGGGGCCGAGTGCCGTCTTGAAGCCACCGATGACCACCATCAGCAAGGTGATGGCCGAGACGCTCCAGTGCAGGTTTTCGGGCGAAACGAAACCGGTGTTGAGCGCGGACAGCAGGCCGGCGAGGCCCGTGACCATGGCCGACAGGGCATACACCGCAGCGCGCGGCAGCGTGGTGGTGATACCGATGAAGCGTGCACGTTCCTCGTTGTCGCGGATGGCCTCGGTGATGGCGCCGAATCGGGTGCGCAGGATCCACTGCAGCACGAAGGTCACCAGCACCATCACTGTCCAGGCAATCATGAACAGCGTGGTCGGCTTGAGCAGCATGGCCTGCGGGAAACCGAACAGCGTCGGGGGCCAGTGGATGCTCATGCCGTCGGCGCCGCCGGTCAGGCCGCGGGCCCGCGTGGCCAGCAGATAGACCATCTGGCCGATGGCCAGGGTCAGCATGCCGAAGGCGATGCCCGGCACGCGGACGATGACCAGGCCGATGAGAAAGGCCAGCACGCCGATAGCCAGGAGGATCAGGGGGATAGCCAGCTCCGCCGGCATCCAGTCGAGCGCCAGGAGGACGCCCATGCCATAGCCGGCGGCACCGAAATACAGCGCATGGCCAAAACTGACCAGTCCGTTCTGCTTGAGCAGCACGCCCACGCCCAGGGCGAAGATGGCGTAGATGACGGCCTGGGTGAGAATGCCGAGCAGGCTGCTGGAAGTGGTCCACTGCATGATGGCCGCGCCACCTCCCAGGGCCAGGAGCGACAGGGCGCCGGTACGTACAAGACTCATGTTTTCTCTTCCGGTTTCAGGTGCGGCTGCCGGCCAGACCGGACGGTTTCCAGATCAGGATGGCGATCATGAAGATGAAGGGCAAAAGCACCGACACCTCGGGCAGGTAGACGGCCCCCACCGCCTGCATCATTCCCAGCAGCAGGGCAGCGACGAAGGCGCCGGCCAGTGAGCCCAGGCCGCCGATCACCACCACCACGAAGGAGTCGATCAACACGTCTGAACTCATGTGCGGTGACAGTGACAGGAACGGAGCGGCCACCACGCCGGCCAGCCCGGCCAGCGCGCTGCCCAGGCCGACAACGCCGGCGCTGAGCACATCGGTGTTGATGCCCTGCATGGCGGTGGTGACGGGGTCGGTACTGGCGGCCCGCACGAACAGGCCGATCCTGGAAAAGCGCAGCCACAGCGTCAGGCCCAGCGCCACCAGGGCCCCCATGGCGATGACGCCGATCCGGTAGGCCGGCACATCGTTGCCAAACAGCTTGACCGAGAAATTCAGCAACTCGGGCGTGAAGATGGAGTAATTGCCCTTGCCCCAGATGAAGGCCACGAGGTCTTCCAGGATCAGCAGCAGACCGAAGGTCACGAGCATGACATTCAGGGGATCGCGATCTTGCAGCAGGCGAAAGCCGTACCGGTCCAGCAAGACGCCCACCAAGGCCATGGCGGCGGGTGCCGCCACCAGGGCCACCCAGAAGTTGCTGTGCTGGGCGACCGAAAATCCGATGTACGCGCCCAGCATGTAGAGCGCACCGTGGGCAAAGTTCACCACGCGCCGCAGGCCGTAGATCAGTGCCAGGCCCGAACTCATCACGATGAGCAAGGACCCGTACACCAATCCGTTGAAGAGATTGATCGTCAGCATGTTTTTGTCTCCGGGTGGGTGCGGGTCGCCGTTTGGCGCCCGTCCCCTTGTTATGTTCAGCCGCCTGCGCAAATGCTCCGCAGCAACGGTCCGTTGTCAAATGCCGTGGCGCTCAGCGGTGCTGAAACTCGGGCTTGCGCTTGACCAGGAAGGCGTGCATGCCCTCGTGTGCGTCGCTGCTGGCAAAGCGTGCGTGCAGCGCGCGGCGTTCGAACAGAATGCCCTCGCTCAGCGGGCTTTCCCAGGCGCGGTTCACGGACTCCTTGATGGCCATGAGCGCGGGCAGGGAGAACGCTGCAATGCGCTCCGCCAGTGCCAGGGTGTGCTCGAGTAGCTCGGCGTCGGGCACTACGCGCGAAACCAATCCATAGCGATCCGCTTCGGCCGCATCGAGGATGCGCGCTGACAGGCACATGTCCATGGCCTTGGCCTTGCCGATGGCGCGTGGCAGGCGCTGCGTGCCGCCCGCGCCGGGCAGCATGGCCAGCTGGACTTCCGGCAAGGCAAAGCGTGCCGATTCGGCCGCCACGATGACATCGCAGGCCAATGCCAGTTCGCAGCCGCCGCCCATGGCGTAGCCCGCCACGGCGGCCAGCACGGGCTTGCGAATCTCGCGAATGGTTTCCCAGTTGCGCGTGATGAAGTTGTCCAGGTGGACATCCATGTACGACCAGTCGGCCATGGCGGCTATGTCGGCGCCCGCCGCGAAGGCCTTGTCGCTGCCCGTGATCACGATGGCACCGATGCCGGGGTCTGCGTCGAAGCTTTTGAGGGCCGCGCCGAGCGCGTCCATCAGGGCGTCGTTGAGTGCATTGAGCTGCTGGGGGCGGTTCAGCGTGATCAGGCCGACGCGGCCATGGGTCTCCACGCGGATCGGGTGTTCTGGCGTCATGCGGCGTCTCCAGCGCGGTGATGGCTTGCACCCGCTGCGTGTATTCGTTCACGCGGCTTGAGTTTCGGGGCCTGTTCGGTGGGCGCAGCCGGCATGGCACCCATGTCTCCAACGGCTTTGTGCTGGATCTTCTGCATATCGTTCTCCATGGGGTGCCA
>JAMNYN010000668.1:0-6351 GCA_023622805.1 Pseudomonadota bacterium
GGAAGGCCTGCTGCTGTGCCCGCTCGGGCCGTCGTCCGAGCATGGCACGGCCAGCGAATGCACGCGCCAGGCGCAGGCCTGGCTGCAGGCCCAGGGCCTGGCGGCCGCACCCCACCTGCTGCGCGTCGAGCGCGCGGGCTGGTTGTTTCCCCAGCCCCAGGTGTTTGTCTACGCCGTGTTTGACGTGCCGGCCGCAGCGCCGCGCAAAGAGTGATGACTATGCCGACCAATGATCTCCATGCCGAATTTTTCGCGGCCGCGCCGCCGGGTGAATTGCCGCGCGCGCCGCTGCGGCTGAGCTGCGTCGTGCCGGTCTATGACGAGCAGGCCAATCTCGCGAACTTCGTGCAGGCTTTGGCGGCATCTGTACAGGCGCTGACAACTGACTTTGAAATTCTCGTGGTCAATGACGGCAGCCGCGACGGCACCCACCGCCTGGCCATGGAGTTGGTGCAGCAGCTGCCGGTGCGCTATCTCGCGCTGTCGCGCAACTTCGGCAAGGAAGCGGCGCTGACCGCGGGCATCGATCACGCGCGCGGCAACGTGGTGCTGCTGATCGATGGCGACTTCCAGCACCCGCTGGAGCTGCTGCCGCAGATGCGCGACCTGTGGCAGTTGGGCTACGACATGGTGTACGGCGTGATTGCCGACCGCGGTGCCGAAAGCGGCGCCAAGCGGCTGGGTACGCAGCTTTTCTACCGGCTGATGAACTCCGGCAGCAGCGTCAAGCTGCCGCCGAATGCGGGCGACTTCCGCTGGATGGACCGCAAGGTCGCAGACGCGCTCAAGGCCTTGCCCGAGCGCCAGCGCTTCATGAAAGGACTCTACGCCTGGGTCGGCTTCAAGACCGCAGCGCTGTCGTTCGTGCCGCAGGATCGCGCTGCCGGCGAGTCGAGTTTCAGCCTGCGTCGCCTGGGCGCGCTGGCGCTGCTGGGGCTGACCTCGTTCACCACGCTGCCGCTGCGCGTGTGGAGCGTGGCCGGCGTGGTCGTGGCGCTGCTGGCATTGGCCTATGGCAGCTGGATCCTGGTGGACACCTGGCTGTTTGGCGCCGACCTGGCCGGATGGCCCACGCTGGCGGCCGGGATCATGCTGTTCTCGGGCGTGCAGCTGACATCGATCGGCATTCTGGGCGAGTACATCGGTCGCATCTACGACGAGGTCAAGCAGCGTCCCTGCTACCTGATAGCCCGCGACGAGGACCGCAGCCCGCTGCGCGACGACGCCCGGTGAGCGCGCTGGTCGGCGCCGCGGTTCTTCGCGGTCGCCGGTCTGTCCGTTGTGGTCAATGCGTCGCTGTAGGCATTGGCTGCATTGGCACCTCCTGCTGCGCTGAGTCGTCAATACTCCCAGAAGATGCGCTGCAGCTCGCGCGTATCCCGCGTCTGGGTCAAGGCCACGGCCGTGAGCAGCCTGGCCTTTTGCGGGTTCAGGTCGTGGGCCACGACCCAGTCGTACTTGTCGTCGGGCTGCTCGGCGTTGCGCAGCACGAAGCCGCCGGGAATGCGCGAGCTGCGGATGATGACCACGCCCTTGCCGCGCAGGTCGTTGAGGCGCGGCACGATGCGGTCGGCCACCGAGCCGTTGCCCGTGCCCGCGTGGACGATGGCCTGCACGCCGGCCGCGCCCAGCGCATCGATGGCCGTGCTCGGCACGTTGCCGTAGCTGTAGACGATGTCGACGGCCGGCAGCGTCTGGATGCGGTCGATGCTGAATTCGCTGGCGCTGGTGTGGCGTTTGATGGGTGCGCGGAACCAGTATGTCTTGCCTTCGACCACCATGCCCAGCGGCCCCCAGGGACTGCTGAAGGCGCTGGTCCTGATGTTGACGAGCTTGGCCACGTCGCGCGCGGTGTGGATTTCATCGGCCATGCTGACCAGCACGCCCTTGCCCATGGAGTCCCGGCTGGCGGCCACGCTCACGGCGCCCAGCAGGTTGAGCGCGCCATCGGCCGAGAGGGAGGTGCCCGGGCGCATGGAGCCGACGAGCACGATGGGCTTGTCGGTCTGCACCACGAGGTTGAGGAAAAAGCCGGTTTCTTCCAGCGTGTCCGTGCCGTGGGTGATGACTATGCCTTGCACATCCGGCTGGCGCACCAGCGCTTGCACGCGCCGGGCCAGAGTCAGCAACTGCTGATTGGTGAAGCTCTCCGAGGCGATCTGGAAGACTTGCTCGCCCGACACCCGCGCGACCTTGCCCAGTTCGGGCAGGCCGATGAGCAATTGCTCCACGGGCACCTTGGCGGCCTGGTAGGTGGCGCTGCTCGCGGTCGAGGCGCCCGCGCCGGCGATGGTGCCGCCCGTGGCCAGCACCACCACATGGGGCAGGGCGGGCGCAGGCGCCGCGGCAACCGGGGCTGGCGCGGCCATGGGCGCCGGCATGGTGCTCGCCTGTGCATCCTGCGTGCTGGAAGGCGGTGCCGTCGTGCACGCGGTCAGGGCCAGGACGGCGCTGCAAAGGGCAAGGCGCCACAGAGGTGGGGGGGAAGCATTCATGGTGAAAGACTCCAGCACAGGATGGTTCGCGCCTCGGCGGCACCGCAGCGCACCAGCCAAGGCGCCAGGATGTACCGCCGTGACAGTATTGGCAAGTCCCAAAGCCATGGGCCTGTCATGCCTTTGACACTATGGCGATAGCCTGTGCAACTGGCCCCCCCGCCCCAGCAAGGGGGCAGCGAGCCAGGTGCCAGTGGGCGAGCGTGGAGGCCTCAATCCGCCGCCGCCGGGCCGCCCCAAGGCGGCGGACGGCCCCCTTGGGGGGCAGCGAGCCACACGTCAGTGGGCGAGCGTGGGGGCCTCAGATCGCCAGGGGATCCACATCCACCAGCCAGCGCACCAGCGGCCGGTGCTCGGGCTGGGCGCGCAATTGGTGCAGCAGGGGCTGCCAGGCGTGCAGGAAGCGCTGCAGCGCCGTGCGGTCCAGGCTTTCGAGCAGCATTTGCGCGCGCTCGACGTTGGCCACGCGCTGTATGGTCATGGGAATCGGCGGGAACAGAAACACGTCATCCAGACCGGGCAGCTGGGCCTCGCGCGCGGCCTGGCTGGCGGCGTGCAAAAACGCCTGGGCGTCTTCCTGGGTGCGGGCATCGGCGCGCACCAGCGCCTGGTAGGCAAAAGGCGGCATGCCCGCGTCCGCGCGCTCCTGCAGCTGCTGCGCGGCAAACGCCGGGTAGTCATGGCTGCGCAGGGCCGTGAACACCGCGTGCTGCGGGTCGCGCGTCTGTATCCACATTTCGGCGCGGCTGCCGTTGGCCAGCAGATAGTCGGCGTCGCGCCCGGCCCGGCCGGCGGCCTGCATCAGCAGGCAGAACAGCCGCTCGGACGCACGGTAGTCGTTGGAGAACAGCGCGTTGTCGGGCTGCACGGCCGCGACCAGGGTGATGCGCCGGAAGTCATGGCCCTTGGCCACCATCTGCGTGCCGACCAGCACGTCGATGTCGCCGGCATGCATTTGCGCGAGCTGCTCTTCCAGCGAGCCCTTGGCCTTGGTGGTGTCGGCGTCGATGCGGGCCACGCGCGCGGGCTCGTGGTCGGGGCGCTGCACGTTGCGCAGCAGGCGCGCGAGCTCTTCCTCGAGCTGCTCCGTGCCCTTGCCCAGGGGCAGGATGTCGGGGTTGCCGCAGGACGGGCAGGCCACGGGCACGCGCTGGGTGAAGCCGCAGTGGTGGCAGCGCAGCGTGCGGTCGCCCTTGTGGAACACCTGGTGGGCGCTGCAATGCGGGCAGTCGCTTTTCCATTCGCAGTCGGCGCAGTACAGCACGGGTGCGAAGCCGCGGCGGTTGAGCAGCACCAGGCTTTGCTCGCCGCGCTGCACCCGCTCGGTGATGGCCGCCATCAGCGGCGGGGAGAACACCGCCCGTTTGGGCTGCTGCGTCATGTCGACCAACCTCACCTTGGGCAGGGCCGCGGCACCGATGCGGCTGGGCATGTGCAGCCGCAGGTAGCGTCCGCCCTGCGGGTCGTCCTCGGACGGCGAGCGGCTGGCGTGCCAGCTTTCGAAGGACGGCGTGGCGCTGCCCAGGATGATCTGCGCGCCCTGGGCACGCGCGCGCCAGATGGCCAGGTCGCGCGCCGAGTAGCGCGCGCCTTCCTGCTGCTTGTAGCTCGCATCGTGCTCTTCGTCGACGACGATCACTTTGAGGCCTGGCAGGCTGGCAAATACCGCCATGCGCGTGCCCAGCACGATGCGCGCGGCGCCGGTGTGCGCGGCCAGCCAGCTCTTGAGGCGCTGGGGGCCGGTCATGCCGCTGTGCATGCTGACCACGGCGCCCGCGCCGTATTGCGGCGCAAAGCGCTCGATGAAGCGCGCTTCGAGCTGGGGCGTGAGGTTGATTTCGGGCACCATCACCAGCGCCTGGGCCGTGGGGTCGGCGTCGAGCGCGGTCTGCACACAGCGCAGGTAGACCTCGGTCTTGCCGCTGCCGGTGCTGCCGTAGAGCAGGAACGGCCGCTCGCCGGCTTTGCCGGCCGCGATCTGTTCGACCACCTGTTGCTGCTCGGCGCTGAGCGCCACCAGGGGCAGCGGCGCGGGGGCTGCCTGCGCCGCGGCGGCGGTCTTGGGCGTCTTGGCCGGCTTGAGGCGCCGCGCCAGCTGCTCGCTCGACAGTTCGCGCAGCTGCGGCGGCAGTGCCGCCATGGCGATTTCGCCAATGCTGCGCTGGTAGTAGCGTGCGGCGAACGCCACCAGCCGGCGCCAGGCGTCGGGCAGGGGCGTGATCCCTTCGAGCACGCTGGTCACGGCCCGCAACTGCGTGCCTTCGGGCAGGTCCTGGACATCACCGGGGCTGTCCCAGACCACGCCCAGCATTTCACGCCGGCCCAGCGGCACCCGCACCAGCGTTCCCGGCGGCAAGGGGCTGCTGGCCGCATAGGTCAGCAGATGGCCGACGCCGCTGTGGGCCGGCATTTGCAGGGCGATGTGGACGGGGAAAAGGGCGGACATGGTGGGCAGCAGGCTGGGGTCCGCGCAGCAGGGGAAGATGCTGGGGTGGGGAATCCGGTGATTCCCCAGTTTCCGCGGTTTTCTGTGGATAACTTTGTGGGGATTGTGGGGCCAGGCGGGGGCAAGTGGGCCGGCGTCTCGCGGGAGCTTCACCTCGGGTATTTCAGGATTACAAGGAATTTTCTTATAAAACAATAGCTTGCATGCGTTGCCCAGAGCCTGTCACAGTGCTGAAATGATCTGAAAACCGAGGCTGTCGCTCGCAGATTAATGTGCATAAGTCGACACGGGGGGCTGTGTCAAGAGCCTCAAATCCCCGCTTTTTGGCGACCAGAGGCGATGGCTTCGCAGGTAAATCTGACAAACCCGCTGCAAGTCCTTGATTTCAGGGCTCTTTTGCCGGGTTGTAGAGAAATCTGTGGATAACTTTGTGCACAAGGGCTGGCGGTCAGGGCGCAACGCCCGCGCTGCTTTGCATCTGCTGGCTTTGGCGCCACCTGCTGTATAAAAAAATCTCTTTTTAAATCAACGACTTATGTTTTTCTGTCGGATCTTTTACTTGCCGCTCAGTTGCTGCACCAAGCTGGATCAGCGCATGCGAGCATGCCCCAGCGCTGTGCATAACTGATGATGGCTGGCATGCGACCCAGGTGGGCGCTCGCTCACCTGGACCCGCATGCCGCAAGCCTGCTCAAGCCTGGCGCATGGCCCGCGAGTGGCTGTGCACAGTCTCCACCAGCGCCGACACATGCTCGGGCGGCGTGAACTGGCTGATGCCGTGGCCGAGGTTGAAGATGTGCGTGGGGCCGCAGGTGTTGCGGTCGGTATGCGGCTTGCCGAAGCTGTCGAGCACGGCGCGGGCCTGGGCCGCCACCTGCTCTGGCGCGGCAAACAGCACGTTCGGGTCGATATTGCCTTGCAGTGCCTTGCCCGGGCCGCCGACTTCACCGCCGACAATGGCGCGGGCCTTGCCCAGATTGGCGGTCCAGTCCAGTCCCAGGACTTCGCAGTCCAGGTCCTTCATCTCCGGCAGCCAGATGCCGCCACCCTTGGTGAAGACCAGGCGGGGGACGTCGCTGCCGTCCGGGCCGGTGCGCTTGAGCTGGGCCAGCACCCGGCGCGTATAGGCCAGGCTGAACTCCTGGAAGCAGCCGTCGGCCAGCACGCCGCCCCAGCTGTCAAAAATCATCACGGCCTGGGCGCCGGAGTCAATCTGCGCATTCAGATAGGCGGCCACGCTGTCGGCGTTCACGCTCAGGATGCGGTGCATCAAATCGGGGCGCGCGTACATCAGGCTCTTGACCAGGCGGTAGTCGCTGCTGCCCTGGCCTTCGACCATGTAGCAGGCCAGCGTCCAGGGGCTGCCCGAAAAGCCGATCAGCGGCACGCGGCCGTTGAGGGCGCGGCGGA
>JAMNYN010000668.1:6365-8648 GCA_023622805.1 Pseudomonadota bacterium
GGCGGATCGAGGTCACGGCGTTGAACACGTAGCTGAGCTTGTCCATGTCGGGCACGGCCAGCGCGGCCACGGCGGCCTCGTCGCGCACCACCTTGGCAAAGCGCGGGCCTTCGCCGGCTTCAAAGCTCAGGCCCAGGCCCATGGCGTCGGGAATGGTCAGGATGTCGCTGAACAGGATGGCGGCATCGAGCGGAAAGCGCTCCAGCGGCTGCAGCGTCACTTCCGTGGCGTAGTCCACGTTGGTGGCCAGGCCCATGAAGCTGCCGGCCTGGGCGCGCGTCGCCTTGTATTCCGGCAGGTAACGACCCGCTTGGCGCATCAGCCACAGCGGGGTGTAGTCGGTGGCCTGGCGGCGACAGGCGCGCAGGAAAGTGTCGTTTTGAAGGGGGGCAAAAGACATGGTGCTCACTCACATAGGGGGCTCGGCCGGGCCGGATGCTGGGCCGCGAAGGCGCATCCGACGGCCATGGACGGCGCCTGGGCAGGCCGGTTGCGGGCCTGGTCAAACGGTCGATGGTTGCTTCGGGGCAACCGGTAAGTCTAACGGATAGGGCTTTTCGCAGGCAAAGCCAGGGGCAGTAAATTCCGCTGGATAACCCTTTCATCAACATGCACAATGGCAATTTTTTTCGCTCAGGGTCTGCCGTTGAGGCGCTTGAAAGATGGAGTGTTCGTGACTTTGCCTGAGACGATGGCCATACCTGCTTTTCAAAGTTTTACCCTGGCCATTTTGTTGTTCTTCATCGGACAGAAATTGAGCCAGCACTCGGCCTTGCTGCGCCGCTACAGCATTCCTGAAGCCATGGTCGGAGGCTTTTTGTGCGCCTGCGTGGTGGGCATGGCTTACCTGGTGCTGGACCTGCGCCTGGAGTTCGACCTCGGCGTGCGCGACATGCTGCTGCTGTACTTCTTCGCCGGCATAGGGCTCAAGTCGGACTTGCGCACCTTGCGCGAGGGCGGGCGGCCCCTGCTGTGGCTGCTGGGCCTGGCTTCGCTGTTCATCGTGCTGCAGAACCTGCTGGGCATGGGCGTGGCCGGCGTGTTCGGGCTGGACCCGCGCGCGGGCCTGATGACCGGATCGATCTCGCTGACGGGCGGTATCGGCACCACGCTGGCCTGGGGGCCGGAGTTTGTCGAGCGGCTGGGCATCAGCAATGCCGTCGAGCTGGGCATGGCCAGCAATATGGTGGGCCTGATCGTCGCCTGCACCATCGGCGGGCCGGTGGCCAGCTACCTGATGCGCCGCCATAGTCTGGTGGGCGGCGTCGGCGCACTGGATGTCGGCGTGACGGTGGAGCACAAGAGTCCGCCGCTGGATTACGTCGGCGTGCTGCGTGCCCTGCTGTGGCTGAACATGGCGCTGATGCTGGGCGAAGTGGTCACGCCGCTGTTCCACCGGCTGGGCTTGCAGCTGCCGATGTTCGTCGGTTGCCTGATGTCCGGCATGCTGCTGCGCAACCTGCTGGGCCGCTGGCTGGTCGGCGGGCCGGGCGATACCCACCACTGGCTGGGCATACGCCAGGGACTGGCGCTGATCTCGGACATTTGCCTGGGACTGTTCCTGACCATGGCGCTGATGGGCCTGCAGCTGTGGATGCTCAGCGGCGTGATGGGCTTTGTGTTGACGGTGCTGGTGCTGCAGGTGGCGCTCACCGTGGCATTCACCATTCTGGTGGTGTTTCGCTGCATGGGCCGCGACTACGAGGCGGCTGTGATCTGTTCGGGGTTTGGCGGCATCGCGCTGGGATCGACGGCCACAGCCATGGCCAACATGACGGCCGTCACCCACAGCCACGGCGCGGCCCACCGGGCGTTCATCGTCGTGCCCCTGGTCTGCGGGTTTTTTATCGACATCGTCAATGCGCTGGTGATCCAGGGCTTGGCCCGATAAGACACGCAACTGTCACCGCGCCATCACGGGGCTGTCACATCGCTGGCGAACAATGCATAGCGTGAGCCGGGGCTGAAAAAGGGGAGCGATGCGGTTACCCATCGCCCACCCGATCCCGGTATCACGCCAATTCAATGCGTACCGCGCCAGGGAGACTGTATGGACTCGAACCCCCAAGTCGTTTCGCCCGCCAGCTGGATGCCGGCCCGGCCACAGCCTCTGCCCGCCTTGCTGCGCTCGCCCAGCGCCGTCGCACCGGCCCGGCTGCAGGTGCAGTGGGCGCGTCACCTGGACGAGGTACGCGAGGCCCAGCGGCTGCGCTACCAGGTGTTCATGGAGGAAATGGGCGCGCGCCTGCCCACGGAGCTGCCGGGGCACGACATGGACCATTT
>JAMNYN010000038.1 GCA_023622805.1 Pseudomonadota bacterium
TCCGACAGGGGCACGCTCGCGGCGGCGGTGGATTCCGCCTGGTCTATGGCCGTGTGCAGGCGCAGGCGCACCGAGGCCAGGGGGGTGCGCAATTCATGAGCCGCATTCGCCGCCAGCGAGCGCTCGACGTTCAGCGCCTCCTGCAAACGGTCGAGCAACAGGTTCACGCCCAGGCCGACCTGGGCCAGCTCCAAAGGGTAGTGGGTGGTGCGCAGCGGCTCCAGATTGCGGCCGTTGCGGGCCTGGATCTGCTCCTGGATGTCGCCCAGGCTGCGCAGCTGCTGGCGCGCGACCCAGCGGATGATGAAGGCCAGCACCGGCAGGATCAGCAGCAGCAGCAGCACCAGGCCGGAGAGGGTGTTGCGGCTGGCCTCGCGCCGCTCCTCCCGGGTGTCGGCCATTTGCAGCCACAGCTGCTTGGCCGGATCGTAGAGCGTGAAGACGCGGTAGTTGTTGGTGTCGCTGAAGCCTTCGGCCAGCGCGGTGGTCCAGCCGGTTTCCGGCGCCGCGGCCGTGCGCACCAGCACGCGGCCCTGCAGATCGCGCAGCTGCAGCAGCAAGGGCGCATCGTGGACCGTGTCCGGCGGTTCATGCATCACGGCCGGGATTTCCTCGCCCGCGGCGGGAATGTACATGGGCGCCACGAACAGCTGGCGGTGCGCGCTTTCCGACAGCTCGAAATCGAAATTGTGCTGGATCTGGTAGTTCACATACCAGGCGACCAGCACGGTTCCCAGGGCCCAGACCAGCACCACGGCCGCCAGCAGGGTGCGCGTGAGGCTGGAGACCAGGCTGGGCTGCAGCGCGTCAGCCGCTGGCGCGGGCGCGCTCATGGCGGCGCCAGGCGGTAGCCTATGCCGCGCACGGTCTGGATCAACGAGGTGCCGAGCTTGCGCCGCAAGCGACTGATGAAAACTTCCAGCGTATTGCTGTCGCTGCTGTCATCCCATTGGTAGAGCGCGTCGAGCAGGCGCTCGCGGCTGTGCACCTGCTGGGCGCGGCTGGCGAGTACCCGCAGCAAGGCCCATTCCTGGGGCGTCATGACCACGGGAAAGCCTTTGGCTTTGACGACTTCGCGCATCAGGTCGATGCTCACTTCGCCGCGCACCACCACCGAACTGGTCTGCTGGCTGCGGCGGCGTTCGACGGCGCGCAGCCGGGCCAGCAGCTCTTCGGGGTCGTAGGGCTTGATCAGATAGTCGTCGGCGCCCGCATCCAGCCCGCGGATGCGGTCACTGACCTGGTCGCGCGCCGTGACCACGATCACCGAGGCCGGCTCGGCCTGGGCCTGGATGGCTGGCAGCAACTGCAGGCCGTCGCCGTCGGGCAGGTTCAAGTCCAGCAGCACGGCCGAATAGCCCGCGAGCGAGACCATGGAGCGTGCCTGGCCGAGGTTGGTGGCCAGGTCGACCAGGAACTGCTTGCCCTGGAGATAGCCCAGTACCGCGCTGGCCAATGCGGCATCGTCCTCGACCAATAAAATGCGCATGGGAAGTGGATGTAAAGAGAGACAGTGCCCATGGTAAGCCCTTGGCGCCCGCAGGTGGTCGTGAGTATGGTGGGCCCACATGAACCGAGTCTGAACAAGCCATTCAGGGCAGGTTCATGACAGCTGCTTACATTCGGAGCGGTGAATACATTCGCCCTACCTCCACAGCCCGCTTCGGCCAGCGAAGTGTCCAGCCCCGCACCGGCCTCTCCCACGCCTCGCACACCACCCCGATGGAAGATCAGCCTTGCGCCCCGCTGGGGCGCGGTGCTGTTGACGCTGTGGTGCACGCTGGTGCTCAATACGCCGCTGTGGTCCAAGCTGGGCCAGATGCCGGATTTTGTCGACCCCTGGCTCTGGAAGCGCGCCGCCATCGTCGGCCTGATCACCTGCGCCACCTACTGGTGGTTCATGCTGCTGTCCTGGCCCGGCATCCGGCGCATAGGCTGGAGCCTCACGCTGTTGACCGCGGCCGGCATGGAGTACTACATCCAGCATTACGGCATCCTGCTGGACAGCGGCATGGTGCGCAATGTGCTGCAGACCAATACCAGCGAGGCCCTGGCCTTGCTGGGCCCGGGAATGCTGTGGCATATCGCCTTGTTTGGCGGTCTGCCCAGCCTCTGGCTGTGGTTGGGCGTGCAGTGGCGCAGCGAGTCCCTGCTGCGCGGCTGGCGTTCGCTGGTGCTGGTGCTGGTCAGTTTTGCCATGCTGACGGTCGGCGTGGCCGGCATGTTCCGCCAGCTCGCGCCCTTGCTGCGCAACCACATGGAACTGCGCTACCTGATCAACCCCACGTCGGGCATCGTGGCGCTGGCCGATGTGACGCTCAAGCCCTTGCTGATGCCGGCGCGGCCTTTCGTCTCCATCCTGGCCGGCGCCGTGCTCGGTCCCAGCTATGGCGCCGACCAGGCTTCCGGCCCCGCGGGCCCGGCGCGGGCAGTGCTCGCCGTTGCGGCCCAGGGCACGACCTCGCACAAGCCGCCGCTTCTGCTGCTGGTGGTCGGCGAGACCGCGCGCGGCGACCACTTCGGCATGAACGGCTATGCCCGCGACACGACGCCGCATCTGCGCGCGCAAAACGCCATCAGCTGGAACAATGTGCGTTCCTGCGGCACGAACACGGCGGCCTCCGTGCCTTGCATGTTCTCCTATCTGGGCAAGCAAGGTTTCGAGGGCCGCAAAGCCAACCATGAGACCTTGCTGGATGTGGTCCAGGCCGCGGGCCTGGGCGTGAGCTGGCTGGACAACCAGTCGGGCTGCAAAGGGGTGTGCGACCGGATTGCGCATGTCTCCGCTTACGACCAGGCGACAGCGACCCAACGCGCCAAGTGGTGTGAAGCGGATGGCGAATGCCTGGACCAGCTGGTGCTGGAGCAGCTGGACATGAGCCTGGCCAAGATTCCGGCGCAAAAGCGCGCTGTCGGCACGGTCCTGGCGCTGCACCAGATGGGCAGCCACGGTCCGGCCTACTACCGCCGCTCTTCGCCGCAAAGCAAACGCTTCCTGCCCGAGTGCACCACCCAGGTGACGTCGAACTGCAGCCAGGAGGATTTGATCAATGTCTACGACAACAGCATTGCCGAGACCGACCTGTTCCTGTCCAAGACCATAGACTGGCTCAAGACCAAGGCCGCCGACTATGAAGTCGCCCTGGTCTATGTGTCGGACCACGGCGAATCGCTGGGCGAGGGCGGTATCTACCTGCATGGCCTGCCTTACGCCATCGCGCCCGACAGCCAAAAGCACGTGGCCTGGATCACCTGGCCGGGCAGCCTGGCCGCGCGCACGCGCACCGACGAAGCCTGCCTGCGGGCCAGCGTGGCGCGTCCGCTGACGCATGATTTCTACTTCCATACGGTGCTGGGCCTGCTGGATGTGCGCAGCCCCGTCTACCGCTCCGACTGGGACGCTTATGCGCCTTGCCGCCAGGCCCAGGGGAGCGCGGCCCCGGCCAAGCCTGCCGCGATGTGAGCGCAGCGCTTTGGCAACTACCGGTAAGTTTCGCTGCCGATGGAAAAGGGGCTTGACGTCCACGGCAGCCCATGCGTTGAGCAAAAAGCGTGGGGCGCGCGGATGGGGCGCTCGGACCCAGCGCCCGGCCACCAGCGCGCGCTCCAAAGGTGCGCGACAAGGCGGACCGGGGGGGTGATAGGCGGATAAGGTGAAGCCTGGAAGTAGCGTTTGGGGCTGGCAACATGCGAGCCCTTCAAACGAGGAACACCATGGCCCACATCCAGTCAGCTATCCCGTCTTCTTCCATTCCCTCGACTGCGCGGACAGCGCGTTGGCGCTGTTTTCTCATGGCCGCGGCGGCCTTGCAGCTGTCGGCTTGCGGAGGGGGCGACGAGGCCGCCACCCAGGTCGCGGTCGGTGGCGCGGCCCCAGGGCTGCTGGCGGTGCAGCCGGCCGTCCCGGTCCCCGCGAATTGCGACACCCAGGTCAATGACACGCAGGAGAAACTGCTGGCCTGCGTGACGCTGCCCGGAGTGCGCGCCCACCAGGCGGCACTGGCCGAGATCGCCAAAGCCAATGGCGGCACGCGCCTGGCGGGATCCGCGGGTTACGAGGCTTCCGTGGCCTATGCGCGGCAGGTGCTCACGGACGCGGGTTATCGCGTGTCCGTGCAGCCGTTCGCGTTTTCGGCGTCCAGAACCCTGGGCTCGATCTTGCTGGAGTCCGGCCAGGCGGCGGCAGAGCCGATCGCGCACCAGGTGGTGGACTATTCGGGCAGCGGCGACGTCACGGCGCCGGTCACTCGCCCGTCGGGGCCGGCCGGCTGCGAAGCCGCGGATTTCGCGGGCTTTGTGCGCGGCCATATCGCGCTGATACGCCGTGGCGGCTGTGATCTGCCCGAAAAGCTGAGCCATGCCGTCGCCGCCGGTGCCTCCGGGGTGGTGATCTACAGCCAGTACGAGGGCGACTTGACGGCCACCCTGACAAGCGATGCGCCCCAGGACATTCCCGTGGTGATGGTCGGCAAGGCGGTGGGTGAGCAGTTGGCCCAGCGCACGCTCACGGGCGTGCAGCTGCACTTGCAGACCGAAACCGAGCGCAGCCTGCAGACCGCCTACAACGTCCTGGCGGAATCCACGGGCGGTGATCCCCAGCATGTCACCATGCTGGGTGCCCACCTGGACTCGGTGCGCGCCGGCGCCGGCATCAACGACAACGGCTCCGGCACCGCGGCCGTGCTGGAGACCGCCCGCCAGATGGCAAGGGTGCAGCCCGTGAACCAGCTGCGGTTTGCACTGTGGGGCGCTGAAGAGCAGGGCCTGCTCGGCTCCACCTACTATGTGAAAAAGCTGGATACGGCCCAGCGGGCGAAGATCGCGCTGTACCTGAATTTCGACATGATCGGCTCCCCCAACCACGTGTTCTTTGTCTACGGCGGTGACGGCTCCGCGGGCAGCCAGGCCATTTCCAGCCCCGCGCTGTCGACCCGCATTGTCGCGACCCTGGGCGACTTCTATACCCAGCGCCATCTGCCGTTCAAGAGACTGGACTCGGGCTCCCGCTCCGATCACAAACCGTTTGCCGATGTCGGTATTCCGTTCGGCGGGATTTTCACCGGCGCCGAAGGCATCAAGACGGCCCAGGAAGCCCAGACCTGGGGCGGGACGGCGGGCCAGGCCTACGACCCCTGCTACCACCGGGCCTGCGACAACATGGCCAACAACAACGCTGCCGCGCTGCAAACCAATGCCCACGCGGTGGCCAGCTCGGCGCTGTTCTTTGCCATGAACCGGTTGCCGGGCTGAGGCGGGCTGACAGGCCCTGGCCGCCAGCCGCTTATGGCGTGGCGGGCAGGGCGTCGAGGGTGTGCAGAATGCGGCGCGTGATGGCCTGGCGCTTGGCGAGGTCGCTCAGGCGCTGGGGCGTGTCCATGTTCAAGGCGAAAAAGACCGGGCCGCTGGGCCACTCTATCCAGCCCACCCACCAGCCTATGGTGCCGGTCCAGCCGGTTTTCGCGCGCAGGATCCAGTCGGCCCCGGCCGCGTTGATCATCACGTCCTTGACCAGCCGCTGGTGCGCGACCTGGAATGGCAGGTTGTTGGCATGGAGCCGGCGCAGGAAAGCGATCTGCTCGAAGGACGAGAGGGCCAGATCGCCTTCGACCCAGAAAGGCTGGTCGCCGCTGATGGCGGCGTTGCCGTAGCCCAGCTTTTGCAGGTAGGCTGTCTCGCGCTCCGGGCCCAGCTCCCGCGCGAAGCGCTCGTAGACCCAGACCGTGGAGTTGCGCATGGCCGAGCGCAGGTTCTGGTCCTGGTTCCAGGCGGCCGTGGAGCGCTGCACGCCGTCCCAGGGGATGACCTGGAATTCGTCACGCAGTATCCCTGCATCGAGCGCAAAGAGACTGTGGGGGATCTTGAACGTGGACGCCGGCGAATAGCGGCGTTGGGCGCGCGCCGGGTGCACGACATGGGTCGTCGCCTCCGCGGTGCGGGCATCCACCACCAGCATCGAACCATCGATGCCGGCCTCGGTGAAAAAGCGCGCCCATTCGGGGTGCTCCTGGACGGGCGTCTCGGCCTGTGCGGCGCGGCCCAGCCCGGCGGCCAGGGCGCAAGCCAGCCAATCTCGGCGATTCATGGTGTTCCTCTGCAATTTGTCAAAGTGCCGCGGCGCGCGCCTTCTCGGCCTGCGATTCGCTCTGTGCCCAGGCCAGCAGCGAATCCGCGGGCATGGGGCGTGCGAAGAAAAAGCCCTGCAGTTCATCGCAGTGCATGCCCAGCAGCACGTCGCGCTGGCCGCTGGTTTCAACGCCTTCGGCCACCACGCGCAGGCCCAGGGCGTGCGCCAGCTTCACCACGGCGCCGACCACGGCGCGC
>JAMNYN010000676.1 GCA_023622805.1 Pseudomonadota bacterium
GCCGTCCTTGACCAGCATGGAGTAACGGTTGCTGCGCAGACCCAGGCCCTTGCCGTTCAGGTCCAGCGTCAGGCCCGTGGCCTTGGCGAAGGCGGCATCGCCGTCACCGATCATGCGCACCTTGGTGCCCACGTTCTGGTCGCGGCCCCAGGCACCCATCACGAACGCATCGTTCACCGACAGGCACCAGATTTCGTCAACGCCAGCAGCCTTGAGCGCATCGGCCTGGGCCACATAGCCTGGCAGGTGCTTTTCGGAGCAGGTAGGCGTGAAAGCACCGGGCACGGCCACGATGGCGATCGTCTTGCCGGCGGCAGCTTCCTGCACATTCACCGCATTCGGGCCGATGCTGCAACCGTTGCCTTCGACAGCAACGAATTCCGTCAGCGTGACGGCGGGCAGGGTATCTCCAACTTTGATCATTTTTAGCTCCTGGTTTTGACTGAAAAATTATGCCCCACGCTCATCCACTGCGTGTGGCTCGCACTTAGGGCATCAAGAAAGGTCCGCACGAAAAGCACGGTCCCAAACGAAAAAACGACCCACATTGTGGGTCGTTTTTCTCAGCTTTGCAGCACTAAGGCCTGAGAGGCTTTAGAGCAGGCCAGCCTTTTGCACCAAACGGGTCGCAACCCAGTTCTTGGTCTTGGACAGCGGGCGGCTTTCCGTGATTTCGATGGTGTCGCCCAGCTTGTACTCGCCATTTTCGTCATGTGCGTGGTACTTGCTCGACTTGCCAACGATCTTGCCGTACAGCTCGTGCTTCACACGGCGTTCGACCAGAACGGTCACAGTCTTTTGACGCTTGTCGCTGACCACCTTGCCAATCAAGGTGCGCTTGAGGGATTTTTTAGCTTCCGTCATGTCGGCTCCTATTACTTGGCAGCTTGCTTTTCAGCAAGGATGGTCTTGGCGCGAGCGATGTCGCGGCGCGTGGTGCGCAGCGTATTCGTGTTTGCCAATTGTTGCGTAGCCTTCTGCATGCGCAGGCCGAAATGCGCCTTTTGCAAGGACTTGATTTCGGCTTCCAGGCCGGTAACGTCTTTTTGGCGCAATTCAGTAGTTTTCGTCATTTTGAATTCTCCTGATTAAGCGCCAATGTGGCGTGCAACGAACGTGGTGCGCAGCGGCAGCTTGGCAGCAGCCAGGCGGAACGCTTCACGTGCCAATTCTTCTGGCACACCCACGATTTCGTAGAGTACCTTGCCGGGCTGAATTTCAGCGACGTAGTACTCAGGGTTGCCCTTACCGTTACCCATACGCACTTCTGCGGGCTTGGTAGAGATTGGCTTGTCAGGGAACACACGGATCCAGATACGACCACCACGCTTAACGTGACGGGAAATTGCACGACGTGCAGCTTCGATCTGGCGGGCCGTCAAGCGGCCACGGTCCGTGGATTTCAGGCCGAAGTCACCGAATGCAACGGAGTTACCCCGCGTTGCAATACCGGTGTTGCGACCCTTTTGCTCCTTGCGATATTTGCGGCGAGCAGGTTGCAGCATCTTTATTCTCCTTTACCGTCCGCTGCTGTAGCGGGCGCGTCTGCCTTGCGAACGCGCTTAACGGCGTTGGTGTCGGCACCGGCGCCGGCAGGCTTATCGCTGCCGTCGGCCGGAGCCACGTTGCCACCCACTGGGCGGCGAGGTGCACCACGACCGGGGGCACCGTTGCGATCGCCATTACGGCTGTCGCGACGGGGACCACGGGGACGACGCTCATCATCAGGACGCGGCGTTTCTGCCAAAGGCAGATCGTTGCGACCCAGAGTGTCACCCTTGTACACCCACACCTTGACACCGATGATGCCGTAGGTGGTCTTGGCTTCAGAGAAGCCATAGTCGATGTCGGCACGCAGGGTGTGAAGTGGCACGCGACCTTCGCGATACCATTCACAACGAGCGATTTCGATACCGTTCAAACGGCCCGACGACATGATCTTGATGCCCAGAGCGCCCAAACGCATAGCGTTTTGCATGGCGCGCTTCATGGCACGGCGGAACATGATGCGTTTTTCGAGCTGTTGGGTGATCGAGTCAGCAACCAGCTTGGCATCGATTTCGGGCTTGCGCACTTCTTCGATGTTCACTGCCACTGGCACGCCCAGGCGAATAGCGAGTTCCTTCTTGAGGTTCTCGATGTCTTCACCCTTCTTGCCGATCACAACACCAGGACGAGCCGAGTAAATCGTGATACGGGCGTTCTTTGCAGGACGCTCGATCAGGATACGCGACACGGCGGCGTTCTTCAGCTTGGCCTTCAGGTACTCGCGAACCTTGATGTCTTCGGCCAGCATGCCGGCGAAGTCACGGTTGCTTGCGTACCAACGGCTGGCCCAGTTCCGGCTAATAGCCAGACGGAAGCCGGTAGGATGGATTTTCTGTCCCATATTCTTCCAGGCCTTTCAGTTGCCAACCGTCACGTACACATGGCACGTGGGCTTGCTGATACGATTGCCGCGGCCTTTGGCGCGCGCGGTGAAGCGCTTGAGCGTGGTGCCTTGTTCGACGTAGATCGTGGTGATCTTCAGATCGTCGATGTCGGCGCCGTCGTTGTGCTCAGCGTTGGCAATGGCGGACTCAAGAACCTTCTTGATGATCACAGCAGCTTTTTTCTGCGTGAAAGTCAGGATGTTCAGAGCTTGATCGACCTTCTTGCCGCGGATCAAATCAGCGACCAGGCGACCTTTGTCAACCGACAGACGGACGCCCCGGAGGACTGCACGTGTTTCAGACATGGTCGTTCCTTACTTCTTCTGGACTTTTTTGTCCGCGGGGTGACCCTTGAAGGTGCGCGTCAAGGCGAATTCGCCGAGCTTATGGCCCACCATCTGGTCGGTAACGTAGACCGGCACGTGTTGCTTGCCGTTGTGCACAGCAATGGTCAGACCGATGAAATCGGGCAGAACCATGGAACGACGCGACCAGGTCTTGACGGGCTTCTTGTCCTTGGTTGCGACGGCCTTTTCGACCTTTGCGACCAAGTGATGGTCAACAAACGGACCCTTTTTAAGAGAACGAGTCATTTGCTACCCCTTACTTTTTACGACGCGACACAATCATCGATTGTGTGCGCTTGTTGTTACGGGTACGGTAGCCCTTCGTCAGATTGCCCCATGGGTCAACTGCGTGACGACCTTCACCGGTCTTGCCTTCACCACCACCGTGCGGGTGATCCACAGGGTTCATCACCACACCGCGAACGGTAGGACGAATACCCATCCAGCGCTTCACACCGGCCTTGCCCAAACGGCGCAGGCTGTGTTCTTCGTTGGCTACTTCGCCCAGGGTTGCGCGGCACTCGATGTGAATCTTGCGCACTTCGCCCGAACGCATACGCACTTGAGCGTAGACGCCTTCACGGGCCAGCAACGTGGCGGAGGTACCTGCGGAACGCGCGATCTGTGCACCGCCGCCCACTTGCAATTCGATGCAGTGAATGGTCGAGCCCACGGGGATGTTGCGGATAGGCAGGGTGTTGCCCACACGGATCGGAGCTTCCGAACCGCTGACAATGGATGCGCCCACTTCCAGGTTGCGAGGAGCAATGATGTAGCGACGCTCGCCGTCGGCATAGCACACCAGAGCGATGTGGGCCGTACGGTTTGGATCGTATTCAATACGCTCGACCTTTGCGGGGATGCCGTCCTTGTTGCGACGGAAGTCCACCACGCGGTAGTGATGCTTGTGACCACCGCCCTTATGACGGGTGGTGATGTGGCCGTTGTTGTTACGACCAGCCTTCTGGAACTGAGGTTCCAGCAGGGGTGCATACGGCTCGCCCTTGTGCAGGTGATCGCGGGTGACCTTGACGGCACCGCGTTGACCAGGCGTCGTGGGCTTGAGTTTGATGACTGCCATTTAAGCGGCCTCCCCAGACAAATTCAGCTCTTGACCTGGCTTGAGCATCACGTAGGCCTTGCGAACATTGTCGCGGCGGCCAACGGTCTTGCCGAAGCGCTTGGTCTTGCCCTTGGTGTTCAGCACAGAAATCTTCGCGACTTCCACCTTGAACATCAATTCCACAGCGGCCTTGATTTCGGGCTTGGTAGCGCTCTGCAGCACCTTGAACGTCACGACGTTGGACTTTTCAGCAACCATGGTGGCCTTTTCGGACACGATGGGAGCGACCAGCACTTGCATCAGACGACCTTCGTCAAACTTGAGTGTGCTCATGCGAACATCTCCTTGAGTTTGTCGATTGCGCCCTTGGTGACGAGCACTTTCTTGTAATGCACCAGCGACACGGGGTCGGCATAACGTGGTTCGACAACGAACACGTTCTTCAGGTTGCGGGAAGCAAGGTACAGGTTTTCGTCCACTTCGTCAGCGATCACCATCACCGACTCAGCCAGGTTCATGGCCTTGAACTTGTCGGCCAGCACCTTGGTCTTGGGCGTATCCAGCGTCAGCGAATCCACGACAGCCAGACGGCCTTCGCGGGCCAGCTGCGACAGGATGGAAGCCATGCCAGCGCGGTACATCTTCTTGTTGATCTTCTGCGTGAAGTTTTCTTCAGGCAGATTTGGGAAGATGCGGCCGCCGCCACGCCACAGAGGCGAGGACGTCATACCGGCACGAGCGCGGCCCGTACCCTTTTGCTTGAACGGCTTGGCCGTCGAGTGACGGACTTGCTCGCGATCCTTCTGGGCGCGCGTGCCTTGACGTGCGTTAGCACGGTAGGCGACGACCAGTTGATGGATCAGGTCTTCGTTGAATTCACGACCGAACACAGTTTCGGGCACATCGAAAGACGATGCTGCCTGGCCTTGTTCATTCAGGAGTTCGAGCTGCATTAGTTCGCTCCTTGAGAAGGTTTAGCCTTGACTGCAGGACGCACCATCACGAAGCCACCCTTGGAGCCCGGAACAGCGCCCTTGATCAAGAGCAGTTGGCGTGCTTCGTCAATGCGAACCACGTCGAGGTTTTGCGTCGTCACAGTTTCGTCGCCCATGTGACCCGTCATCTTCTTGCCGGGGAACACGCGGCCTGGATCTTGTGCCATCGAAATGGAACCAGGGACGTTGTGCGAACGGCTGTTACCGTGCGAAGCGCGCTGCGAACGGAAGTTGTGACGCTTGATCGTGCCTGCGAAGCCCTTACCAATGGAAGTGCCTTGCACGTCCACCTTCTGGCCCACGGTGAACAGTTCAGCGACAGGCAAAGTAGCGCCAGCAGCGTACTTACCGGCAACTTCAGCCGTCACGGGGAATTCACGGGTCACTTCACCGGCTTCAACACCTGCCTTGGCAAGGTGGCCGGCTTGTGGCTTGGTCACGCGCGAAGCGCGACGCGAACCGAACGTGACCTGCAAGGCCACGTAGCCATCGTTCTCTTGGGTTTTGACCTGGGTCACACGGTTGTTGGACACATCCACCACCGTGACGGGCACTGCGTCCCCATCATCAGTGAACAGACGCATCATGCCCACCTTGCGACCCAGCAACCCCAGGGAGTTGCTCAGACTCATTTGTTTGCTCCAAAACTTTCGCCGCTGTAACTGCAATTGGCCCAGCGTTGCACCCATGATTCCGAAGAACCCGACGCACGAAAGAAGGTTAATAAAACTCCGCCCTAAAAGGCGAAGCCCCAAATTCTAACGCGAACCGCTTTTTCAAGCAAGTTCGCGTTAGATCAAGACCTTGAAAGGCTCTCGGAAGAGCCGTCAGGAACTTATTGCAGCTTGATTTCGACGTCCACGCCAGCTGGCAGGTCCAGCTTCATCAGGGCGTCAACGGTCTTGTCCGTAGGGTCAACAATGTCCATCAGACGTTGGTGGGTACGGATTTCGAGCTGGTCGCGGCTGGTCTTGTTGACGTGGGGCGAACGCAGAATGTCGAAACGCTTCATGCGGGTCGGCAGGGGCACGGGACCCTTGACGATCGCGCCGGTGCGCTTGGCCGTGTCAACGATTTCAGCAGCCGATTGGTCAATCAGCTTGTAATCGAACGCCTTCAGGCGGATGCGGATTTTTTGCTTGGACATGGTTAATTCCTAGTAGTGCTAAGAATTAAGCAATGATCTTGGCAACAACGCCGGCACCGACGGTACGGCCGCCTTCGCGGATAGCGAAGCGCAGACCTTCTTCCATGGCGATGGGAGCGATCAGCTTGACGGTGATCGACACGTTGTCGCCAGGCATGACCATTTCCTTGCCTTCAGGCAACTCGATCGCACCGGTCACGTCCGTAGTACGGAAGTAGAACTGGGGGCGGTAGTTGTTGAAGAAAGGAGTGTGGCGGCCGCCTTCGTCCTTGCTCAACACGTACACTTCA
>JAMNYN010000125.1 GCA_023622805.1 Pseudomonadota bacterium
GCGCGGGCCTGCGGCCTGGTCCACCAGGCCGGCTTCGAGCTGGTGCAGCGCTTCGGGCAGGCGCGGACCGAAGCCCAACAGCAGCAAGTCGTCCATGACGATCACACGCCGGTTCCTGGCGGCCGGCGTAACGACCAGGCCGGGCTGGGCCAGGAAAGCCGCCACGCTGCCGCTGGCAGCCACCGACATGCTGGTGGTGACGATAGCGTCGGGGCGCAGCGCCGCCGCGGCCTCGGCCGACAAGGGCTTGTAGCCGCGCTGGTCGGCCAAGACGTTGACCGCGCCGATCAGCTTGAGCATGGCAGCCGCGGCCGTGTCGTCGCCCGCGCCTTCGAGCTTGCCCGTATGGCTGCTGACCAGCAGCACGCGCGGCTGGCCGGCTGCCGGCTTCAAGGCCTGCAACTGCGCGTGAATCTTGTGGACCAGCGCCGTGCCGCGCGTGCTCATGCCCAGCGCAGTGGCGACGCCCATGATGCGCTGGTCGAGCGCGGCCAGCGTGGGCTCCGAAGGCAGCAGCACGACCTGGCTACCGAGCTTGCGCAGCTGGGCGATGGCTTGCGGCGGGCCGCTCTGGTCGGAGGCCAGCACCAGGTCGGGCTTGAGGCTGGCGACGCCTTCGATCGAGAAGGAACGGTAGTAGCCCACCTTGGGCAGCTTGTTCGCCGCCGCCGGGTAAATGCTCGACGCATCGGCACCGACCAGGCGCTCGCCCGCATCCAGCGCGTAGACGATTTCCGTGATCGGGCCGCCCAGGCCCACGACACGCGCGGGAGTGGGGGCAGCGGCGTGCGCGAAATGGGCGCTGCCCAGCAGTAGCAGCAGCGCGGCGCGAAAAATATGCATGGTGACCGTCGTTTCTATTCAGGACAATGGGGCCCTCAGGACCCGCATCATGGTCAGGCGGCCTGCGCTCAGGCGGCCTGCGCTCAGGCGGCCTGCGACTGCGGGCACAGCGACAGCAGCAGCTCGCGCCAGGCGCCGAGCTCGGCTTGGCCGGGCTTGCGCGCACCGAAGAACTGAACGATCAGTTCGCCGTCGGCGTTGTACAACTCCAGCGAAGTCACCCAGCCGTCGACCGTTGGCTTGCTGACCACCCAGCTCGAAGTCACCGCTTCGGTGTTCAAGTGCAGGTTGAAGCTATCGTCGAGCACGTTGAACCAGGGGCCGGTGCGCAGCAGCTTCTGGACCGGCCCGGTGTGGATCTGCACGATGCCGCGGTTGGCGACAAAGCACATGATGGGCAGCTGCGTTGCCGCGGCCTGCGTGAGCATCTTTTCCACGGTATCGGCCTCGACCTGCTGGGCCAGGTCATCGCCCGCGGCGCGCAGCGCGCCCAGGCGCGACACCTGGAACTGGCGCAGCATCAGGAAGAAGTCATGCGTGTCCTGCAGCGCCAGCCAATGGGCGCGCAGCGCGGCCGCATCGGCCGGGCTGTCGGCCACCACCGGGACGACTGCCGCCTCGATGAGGACGGCAGGCTTGTCCTGCGCGGCGAAGCGGGCCACCAGGGCGTCCCAGGCCGCGGCATCGGTCTGTTCGGTACGGTAGATCTTGTGCACGGCCTCGCCGCTCTTGTCGAAGAACTGCAGGCTGTGGCGGCCGTTCTCGAGGACGGCGTAGAAATACTTCCAGCAACCGAAGAACATGCGCAGGTCGATGTCCGGCCCGAGCACGATGCCGACCGGCGCATTGGCCTGGATGTCGAGGTAAGCGCCATGGCGCTCATGCACGGCCCAGTCGTTGCGCGACAAGGCCATGACGCGGCCCAGCGCACCCAGGCCGCTGAAGATTTCCTGCGCCGTGCCGGCCAGGGCCGTGGAGGCCAGGCCGCAGTCGGCGGCGACGAGTTCGGCCTCGGTCACGCCCAGCCGCTTGGCGCGGTCGCGGATGCGAAGTTTCGGCTCGGTTGCCTGCAATTGCGCGTGGCGCGCGCGGAGAGTGTCGGTGGAATCGGCGGTCATAGTCGAAATGGGTTCGGAAGCGGGGGCCGACGGCACATTGCCGCCGGAATCTGTGGGCAGGACGCGGTCAGGGCTGGATGTCGAACTTGACGGTCCAGGTCTGCTGGCTTGCCGAATCATTGGGATTGGCATAAGTGATCTGCGTCACATGGAAGCGCGCATAGGTGTTGCCTTCGCCGCCTCGCAGCAGGCTCGCGCCCTCGCTGTTGGCCTTGATCAAGTGGGCCACCGCGGGCAGTCCGGCAGCGGCCGCGGCGGTCGTCGTCGGGTAGTAGCTGAACCAGCCGTAGTTCAGCGGGCTGGGGTAGGTGCCGGTGTACGCCGGCTGCAGCGGCGACGAGACCGTGTCCTTGACCCACTTGCTGGCCGAGGCCGGCAGCGCGAGGTCGGAAGCGCTCAGGTCGGCTTCGGTGCTGGCCAGATTCGAGGCATCGGCGAACTTGCCTGCAACCGGCTTGCCGGCGGCGTCATAGAAGCCTGCGGGCGTCTTGGCGACAAATCCCGCCACCTTGGCCGTGCCCGACTCACCGCCGTTGAGCTTGAAGGTGTAGCGGTTGAAAGCCACATGCCAGTTGCCGGCGGCCGTGGTTTCGGCACCCGCGACCAGGTCGTAATAGACCCAGCCGGCGCTGGCATTGACGCTGGCCTTGCGCACCACGGTCGGTGCGCTGCGGTCGACCCAGCGGAACGAAGGGTAGCCCGAAGTGGTGCCGCCCGCGCCGCCGTAGTAGCCCGTGACCTGCAGGGCGAATACCGGCGAGGTGACGGTGCCGGCGGTGCTGGCACTGGCGCTGTCGGTGGTGATCAGGAACGTGCGGTAGTTCGGATACAGCAAGTGGTCGGTGCTGCCGCCGACACCGTATTCGAACGCGGTCGAGGCGATCTCGTTGCTGCCGGTGAAGACGCCGCTGGCGGCATCGCTGAAGAACAGCGTCGCGGGAATGGCGCCGGCCTTGGGGTCGGTGGTGGCGTTCTTCCAGGCCAGCAGTTCTGTCCAGCTGTGGTCGAACGGACCGCCGAATGCGCCGCCCTTGCCGGAGCCGCTGCTGCCGCTATTGGTCCAGAAGGTGGCCGTTCTGCCGCCACTCTTGATCTTCAGATCCCATGCCGTGCCCGTGCAATCGGCCACCTCGGACTTGGCATTGAAGTCGTAGCACAGCGACTGGCCGATCGCCGGCAACACCATGTTCCACTCGGCCGACGCCGTAAAGCCGGTCTCCACGGGCTTGGTCGGAGTGACGGGGGGAACCGTAGTGCCGCCCTCGCCGTCATCACCGCCACCACATGCGGTCAGCGCCATGGCCATGGAAACGGCCAGCGCGGTGGTGGCCAAGGCGGATGCATTCTTTTGGATCATTGCAGTTTCTTTCCTGTCACGGTTTAGCGAGCGGCATCGAGGCTGATGCGCGCGCCGAGGTAAACAAAGCGCCCTGCCACGGGCCCGAAGTCATTGGCATTGGAGAAATCTCGCTGGCGGTTGGTCAGGTTCTTCACGCCGAAAAAGGCAGTGACGTCGCGCCCCAGCTTCTGGTTGATGACGAAATCCAGCGTGCTCCAGCCCGGCGAGCGCTCGGGGCTGGCGGAAGCGGCCAGTTCGCTGCTCTGCAGGCGTGCGCGCAGCGACAGCTCGGTGGCGGGCAGCACCTGCCAATCCACTCCGGCGCGCACGATGTTGCGTGGCCGGCGGGTCAATTCCTGGCCCGTGTCGCGGTCCTGGGCGTCGGTGAAGGTGTAGGCGCCCGTCCAGGCCAGCGCGGGGCTGGCCTGCCACTTGAAGCCGGTCTCCAGGCCCTTGGTGCGGGCGCGCGCCACGTTGCGGTAGGTGTAGGCGGCGATGCCGTTGACGACCGTGAAGTTCTCCATGTCGGTCTGGATCAGGTCGCGCACCTGGTTGTAGAACAGGTTGGCGTTCAGCGTCAGGCGCTCGTTCCAGGTGGTCGTGCCGCCGAACTGGAAGCTGTTCGAGGCTTCGGGCTTGAGATGGGGATTGCCCAGAACGACGTAGCCCAGAGCGCTGTGGTCGAACAGGTAGTAGCGCTCCTTCAGATTCGGCACGCGGTAGCCCTGGCCGAAGTTGGCGCGCAGCACGCTCTTCCAGCCACCGGCGGTCGGCAGATTGGCGCGCAGGCCGATCTTGGGCGCGAAATGCGTGCCGAAGTCCGAGTCCTCCTGACCCCGCAGACCGAGCACCATTTCCCAGGTGTCATTGAAGATGATGTCGTTCTGCGCAAACAGCTCCTGAGAAGTGCGCTCGGCGCTGCCGACCAGCTCGGAAACACCGTTGGCGTTCTGCTTGAGTCGCTCGCGGTGCAGGTCGCCGCCGAACTGCCACAGCTGGCGCTTCCACGCCGGCAGATCGAACTGCAGCGACACATGTTCGGTGCGCAGCGTGGAGGCGCGGCTGGCCGTGCCCACCTGGTTGGAATATTCCTGCGAGCGGCTGTCGTAGTCTTCGGCCAGGCCGGTCAGCCGTGCCTTGACGCCGCTGTCGAAGCGCCACTGGCCGCCGTAGGTCAAGCGGTTGCGCGTGATGTCCTCGGTCTTGCGCTGGGGCACGTAGATGGGTGGCGCAAAGTATTCGTAGCGCTGCACATCGGTTTCACGGTAGGTGCTGGCATCGACCCAGAAATGGCCGGCGGACGTGGGCAGCCACTCCAGGCGACCGCTGTATTGCTCGCGGCGAATGGCATCGCCCTGGCGACTCCAGGCGTCGGGGTTGACCGCGAAGCCCTTGTTGTCCAACACATCGGCCGCAACGCTGGCACGCCATTGCGCGTTGCCGCCGCTCACGCGCAGATTGCCATGGGCGCTGCCAAACGGGCTGTGCACGTTCTGCGCGCCGTAGCTGCCGGCATCCGCCGTGGCGCTGGCCGAAAGACCGGGAGCGATGCGCCGCGTGATCACATTGATGACGCCGCCCATGGCCGAACTGCCGTACTGCGCTGAGCTCGCCCCCTTGACCACTTCGATGTGATCCACCTCGGTGAGCAGGTATTGCGACACATCGATGGACGACCCGGTGCTCGCGGAAATCGGCAGGCCGTCGATCAGCACCAGCACCTGGTCGCTGGTCATGCCTTGCATGGCGACCGTGAAGCCGGACTTGCCGTGGATTTCCGTCAGCTGCAGGCCGGGCACGTTCTCGAGTGCGTCCTTGAGCGTACGGGCCTGTGTGCGTGCGATTTCCTTGGCGTCCACCACTTCGGTGGGCACCGGCGTTTCGTCCAGCGTTTTTTCGGAGCGCGTGCCGGTGACAACGATGGTGCTCAGGCTGTCAGCCACCTCGGCCGCCTGCACCGTCGCAGCGCCCAGACAAGGCAAGAGCAAGGAACCTAGCAGCAGCGAGGGCGCGCAGATCCGGTGCGGCGAAAAAGGAAGAGACACGGCGTTGTCTTACATAGTGAACAGAAGTTGTGAATGATAATGATTCGTGTTTTGATACGCAAGTACTTTCAGGAACACCCCGCAACAAAGCCTGACAACTGCCCATAAAAAAAACGGGCCCGCAGGCCCGTTTTTTGTTGTTCCAGGCGACCGTGGTCACCTGGCGTAGGTCAGATCACCCGACCCACTTGCGCGCATTGCGCCATACGCGCATCCAGGGGCTGAACTCGCTCTTGTCGCCCGTGGTCCAGCTCATCTGCACGTTGCGGAACACGCGCTCGGGGTGGGGCATCATGGCCGTGAAGCGGCCGTCGGCCGTGGTCACTGCCGTCAGGCCACCCGCGCTGCCGTTCGGGTTGAACGGGTACTGCTCGGTTGGTTGACCGTGGTTGTCGACAAAGCGCATGGCGGCCAGCGCCTGGGCCGCGTTGCCGCGTTCGCTGAAGTTGGCAAAGCCTTCGCCATGGGCCACGGCGATGGGCAGGCGACTGCCGGCCATGCCTTGCAGGAACAGGCTGGGCGATTCCAGCACTTCCACCATGGACAGACGCGCTTCGAAGCGGTTGCTCTGGTTCTGCGTGAAGCGCGGCCAGTCCTGGGCACCGGGAATGATCTCAGCCAGTTCGGCGAACATCTGGCAGCCGTTGCACACGCCCAGACCGAACGTGTCTGTGCGGCCGAAGAACTGCTGGAACTCCTGCGACAGGCGGTCGTTGAAGGTGATGGAACGCGCCCAGCCAATGCCCGCACCCAGCGTGTCGCCGTAGCTGAAACCGCCGCAGGCGACGACGCCCGCGAAGTCCTGCAGCTTGGCACGACCGGTCTGCAAGTCGGT
>JAMNYN010000693.1 GCA_023622805.1 Pseudomonadota bacterium
GTGCTGGGCTTTTTTGTGCACATGCTGGCCGCCAGCCTGGGGCTCACCGCCCTGTTCATGGCCGTGCCCCTGGCTTTCGAGCTGCTCAAATGGGCAGGCGCGGCCTACCTGCTGTGGATGGCCTGGCAGGCGGTGCGTCCCGGCGGGCTGTCGCCCTTCTCCCAGACCACGCAGCTGCGGCCCGAATCGCCGCGCAAGCTGTTTGCCATGGGGCTGTTCACCAGCATCCTCAACCCCAAGGTGGCGATCTTCTACCTGTCGATCTTTCCGCAGTTTGTGTCGACCGCGCATGGCTCCGTGTTCTGGCAAAGCGTGACGCTGGGCATGATTCAGATCAGCACCAGCTTCACCGTCAATCTGCTCATCGCCCTGTTCGCGGCGCACATCGCGCTGTGGTTCCGCCACAATCCCCATTGGCTGCGCGCGCAGAAATGGATCATGGGCACGGTGCTGGCCGGCCTGGCCGTGCGCCTGGCCCTGGAGCAGCGCCGCTGAACGGCCCCTCGTCTTTCGCCTCCCAGGAGTTCCCATGGATTTCGCCGACATCACCCAGCCCGCCGCCCCCCGCCTGGACGCCGCCTGGCTCGATGCCCACTGGATGCCGTTCACCGGCAACCGCGACTTCAAGGCCCGCCCGCGCATGGTGGTTGGCGCCCAGGGCGCCTATCTGCGGGATGCCCACGGGCGCCAGATCTTCGACGGCCTGTCGGGCCTGTGGTGCTCGGGCCTGGGCCATGGGCGCAAGGAAATCGCCCAGGCCGTGGGCCAGGCAGCGCTGCAGCTCGACTACGCGCCCGCCTTCCAGTTCGGCCACCCCGCGGCCTTCGCGCTGGCCAACCGCATCAAGGAACTGACGCCCCAAGGCCTGGACTATGTATTCTTCACCGGCTCGGGCTCGGAAGCCGCCGATACCTCGCTGAAGATGGCCCGCGCCTACTGGCGCGCCAAGGGCCAGGCGGGCAAGACGCGGCTGATAGGGCGCGAAAAGGGCTACCACGGCGTGAACTACGGCGGCATCTCGGTGGGCGGCATTGCCGGCAACCGCAAGCTGTTCGGCCAGGGCCTGGAAGCCGACCATCTGCCCCATACCCAGCCGTCGCCCGGCGGCTTCCACCGCGGCATGCCGGCCATCGACGGCCGCGCGCTGGCCGACCGCCTGCTGGACATCATCGCCCTGCACGACGCGAGCAACATCGCGGCCGTCATCGTCGAGCCCTTTTCCGGCTCGGCCGGGGTGGTGATCCCGCCCGCCGGCTACCTGCAGCGCCTGCGCGAAATCTGCACCCAGCACGGCATCCTGCTGATCTTCGACGAAGTCATCACCGGCTTCGGCCGCTGCGGCGGCTGGACGGGGGCGGAAGTGTTCGGCGTCACGCCCGACATCCTGAACTTCGCCAAGCAGGTCACCAATGGCGTCCAGCCCCTGGGCGGCTGCGTCGCCAGCAAGGAGATCTACGACACCTTCATGGCCGCCGGCGGCCCCGAGTACCTGCTCGAATTCGCCCACGGCTACACCTACTCGGCCCATCCCGTGGCCTGCGCGGCGGGTCTGGCGGCGCTGGACCTGCTGCAAGAAGAAGAGCTGCCGGCGCGCGTCAAGGCGCTGGCGCCCTGCTTCGAGAACGCGGTGCACGGCCTGCGCGGCGCCCGCCATGTGCTCGACATCCGCAACTTCGGCCTGGCCGCGGGCATCAGCATTGATCCCCTGCCCGGCGAGCCGGCAAGGCGCCCCTACGAGATCGCCATGCACTGCTGGGATCTGGGCTTTTACGTGCGCTACGGCGCCGATACCATACAGCTGGCCCCGCCCTTCATCAGCACCGAGGCGGAAATCGACCGCCTGGTCAGCGCGCTCGGCGACGCGCTGCAGGCCTGCGCCTGAACCATGGCGGCATACAGAAGGGCAGCAAGCATCGCCATCGCCCTGAGCGCCTTGCTGATCGCGGGCTACTTCGTCGCCACGCGCGTGAACATCAACCCCGCGCATGCGCCCGGCGACAGGCTGGACGAATACAACGGCGTGGGCGTGTACTACAACGGCGCGATCAACCATGTCTCGGGCCGCCTCACCACCAGCGACGGCTACAACCTGGGCCTGCGCTACCAGTGCGTCGAATTCGTCAAGCGCTACTACTACCAGCGTTTCGACCACCGGATGCCCAACTCCATGGGCAACGCCAAGGAATTCTTCTCGGCGCGCGTCCCGCATGGCGCATTGAATGCCGAGCGCATGCTGGTCCAGTACCGCAACGGCGCGGGCACCCTGCCCCAGGAAGATGATCTGATCGTGTTCGCGCCCTGGGCATTCAACCGCTACGGGCATGTGGCCATCGTGAGTGCCGTGGGCACGGACTTCATCGAAGTCGTGCAGCAGAACCCCGGACCGTTTGGCACGACACGCGAACGCTACGCCCTGGAGCCCCAGGGCCGCATCGCCCACAGCCGGGCGCTGGGCTGGTTGCGCCTGCAGGACGCAAAAAAAGCGCCCTGAGGCGCTTTGGCAAGCGGGGCGCGCTGGCGCTTACTTGTAGAAGGCTTCGACCTTGCCCTTGATCTTGATCAGCAGGGGACGGCCCTTGCGGTCCAGCGTCTTGCCGGCGGGAACCTTGACCCAGCCTTCGCTGATGCAGTATTCCTCGACGTCGAAGCGCTCCTTGTCATTGAAGCGGATGCCGATGTCGTGCTCGAACACGGCAGCGACATGGTGCGGGCTGCTGGGGTCGATGCAGAGGTGGTCGGGCAGTGCGGGAGCTTGGGTCTTGTCGTTCATGGAAACCTTTCAAGTGCATTGAAGAATGCGTTCAATCCGAGATTTTCGCGGATTTGCGCAGCCCGCAGGCACTCACGGTCTTCATTCCTGACGATGGGCGTCCAGCACCACGGCCGTGCCGCTGGCCGAGACCATCAACATGCCGTTGCCCTGGCCCAGCACCTCGAAGTCCAGGTCCACGCCCACCACGGCATTCGCGCCCAATGCCTGGGCACGCTCCTGCATCTCCAGCAGCGCGATTTCACGCGCCTTTTGCAGCTCTTTTTCGTAGGTGGCCGAGCGGCCGCCGACGATGTCGCGGATGCCGGCGAACAAGTCCTTGAACACATTCGCGCCCAGAATGGCTTCGCCGGCCACCACGCCCAGATAGCGGGTGATGCGCTGGCCTTCAACGCTGGGGGTGGTAGTCACAATCATGCGGGCACCTTGAAAGGAGTGAATGGATGGAGCATTGTGCACTCCTGGGCCCATGCGGGCCCCGGCGATCAGGGCTGCTCGCGCGACAGGCTGGGCGCGAGCGTGCGGCTTTGGTTTTCACGGTTGACCCGCGTGATCATCTGCATGAACAGTTCGCGCTGCTCCACGGGCAAGGGATCGAGCATGCGCTCCTGGGCCCGCAGCACGGCTGGCTGGGCCTCGCGCAGCAGGTCGGTGCCGGAAGCCGTCACCGTCAGCAAGCGTACGCGCTTGTCGGTCGGGCTGGTGTTGCGCACGATCAAGCCGCGCGCTTCGAGCCGGTCGATCACGCTGCCAATGGTCGAAGTATCGAAGCCGATGAAGCGTGCCAGCGAGCGCTGGTCCATGCCGGGCTGGCGCAGCACGGCCGACATCGCCGCGAACTGCACGGGCGTGATACCAAAATCCTGGGTTTCTTCCATGAATACGGCGACAGCGATCTGCTGCAGGCGGCGGATATGAAAGCCGGGGAGCCGTTCGAGTTCTTCAGGGCAAAAGGTGGTCATGACAAGCAGGTCGGTGGGCCTTCAGCGCAATAGCTCCATGCTATGTGGGCCAAACTCCCGTATCTCCAAAAGTAACCTTACCCATGCGGGCAAGCTTATTATTGAAGCAGTCTCCCCCGCCGGGGAGGACGCCGGGCCGCGGAATGCCGCTTTGCACGTTACAAAAGGGTTTACCCTGACTGTTTTGTAATGCTGTACGCAACACCTGCGAGCGCTCAGCCGGGTGGCTGCAAGCGCTGCGCCTCCTCGCGCAGCGTTTCCTTGAGCCAGCGCCACACGGCCTGGATGCGCGGCACGGACTGGGCTTCCTGCGGCATGGACATCCAGAAAGTGCGCGTGAAGCGCGCCTGGGGCTGGTGCACGCGGGAAAGCAAGGGATCCTTGTCGGCCAGAAACGCCGGCAGCACTCCCAGACCTGCTCCCGCGCGCACGGCCTCATACTGGGCCGTGATGCTGGTGCTGCGAAACGCGTAGCGCTGGGGCTGGTAGAGGCTGTCGATCAGCTGCAGCTCCTTGGTGAACAGCAGGTCGTCGACATAGTGGACAAATGCATGGTGGCGCAGATCCGCGGTCTCGCGCACCAGCGGGCGGCGCGCGAGGTATTCGCGCTGGCCGTAGAGGTAGAGGTCGTAGTCGGCCAGCCGGCTGACGATCACCGCGCCGCGCTTGGGGCGTTCCAGTGAAATGACGATGTCGGCCTCGCGCCGCGACAGGTGCAGCAGGCGCGGCAAGGCCAGCAGGTCGATGGACAGCTGGGCGTGGCGGCAGGTCAGCGCCGCGAGCTTGGCGGCCAGCAGCGTCGCGCCCAGGCCTTCGGTCGTGCCCACGCGCACCAGGCCGCTGGGGCCGTCCGTCGACGCCGCCGCCTGGTCGGCGCTGCGCTCTATGCCCTGCGCCGCCTGGGCCATGGCCTGCACGGCCGGCAGCAGCGCGCGCCCCGCCTCGCTCGGGCGCAGCCCGCCCGACTCGCGCGTGAACAGCGCCTGGCCCAGGCTTTTTTCCAGCGCCTGGATGCGCCGCGCCACCGTGCTGTGTTCGACCTGCAGCACGCGGGCCGCGGCCGACAGACTGCCGTGCTGGCCCACGGCGGCGAAATAGCGCAGATGTTCCCAGTCCATGAAAACCCTTAAAAAAATCCCGCGCCCCAAGGCTGGCGCGGCTTGCACGACCTGTGCATTTTTGCAAATCGAAAATGCATAAACCGCTATTGCTGTGTGAATTTTGCACAGCTAGCATAGTGCATCGTCACGGTATTCCAGACGCCCACCCCACGCACCCTCAGGAGACTTTGCCATGAACGCCCCTACCGCCGCTTCGGTTCTTGCCCCCAGCGTCAAGCTGCTGATTGACGGCAAGCTCGTCGAATCCCGCACCACCCAGTGGCGCAACGTGGTCAATCCGGCAACACAGGAAGTGCTGGCCCGCGTGCCCTTCGCCACGCCGGAAGAAATCAACCTGGCCGTGAGCAGCGCCAAGGCTGCCTTCGCCACCTGGAAGAAGACGCCTATCGGCACGCGCGCGCGCATCTTCCTGAAGCTGCAGCAACTGATCCGCGAGAACATGGGCGAACTCGCCGCCCTGCTCACCGCCGAACAGGGCAAGACCCTGGCCGACGCCGAAGGCGATGTGTTCCGCGGCCTGGAAGTGGTCGAGCACGCGGCCGGCATCGGCAACCTGCAACTGGGCGAACTGGCCAACAACGTCGCCAACGGCGTCGACACCTATTCCATCCTCCAGCCCCTGGGCGTGTGCGCAGGCATCACCCCCTTCAACTTTCCGGCGATGATTCCGCTGTGGATGTTCCCCATGGCGATTGCCACGGGCAATACCTTTGTGCTCAAGCCATCCGAGCAAGATCCCATGGTCACCATGCGCCTGTGCGAGCTGGCCATGGAAGCCGGCCTGCCCCCAGGCGTGCTGAACGTGATCCACGGCGGTGAAGCGGCCGTCAACGCCATCTGCGACCACCCCGATATCAAGGCCGTCAGCTTTGTCGGCTCGACCCAGGTCGGCACCCATGTCTACAACCGTGCGAGCCTGGCCGGCAAGCGCGTGCAATGCATGATGGGCGCGAAGAACCACGCCATCGTGCTGGCCGACGCGAACAAGGAGCAGACGCTCAACGCGCTCGCCGGTGCCTCTTTCGGCGCGGCCGGCCAGCGCTGCATGGCCGTTTCCACCGCCGTGCTGGTGGGCGAAGCCCAGAACTGGATTCCCGAGCTGGTCGCCAAGGCGCGCACGCTGAAAGTCAGCGCGGGTGTCGAGTCGGGCACCGACGTCGGCCCGGTGGTGTCCTGCGCGGCGTTGGCCCGCGTCGAAGGCCTGATCGCGCGCGGCGAGGCCGAAGGCGCCAAGCTCGAGCTCGACGGCCGCAAGCCCGCCGTGGCAGGCTATGCCGACGGCAATTTCGTCGGCCCGACCATCTTCAGCGGCGTCAAGCCTGGCAT
>JAMNYN010000721.1 GCA_023622805.1 Pseudomonadota bacterium
GTCCAGCGCCGCTTCGAAGTCCGGTGCGATCTCCTTCTTCGACGAAATGCCGGAGTAGCCCACCAGCTTGTCGCCCAGGCCCAGAAACAGAAACATCTCGGTGATGTTCACATCGTGGGTGATGGCGCGCTGCGGCACGGCGGCATAGGTCTGCGACTGGCCGCAGACATCCACCACCACGGGCGATGCGTGTTGCAAAGGCTTTGCCTCCCCCTGCACTCCCCGCCCCCCGGGCAAGGCCTGCGGCTCGCAGCCCGCGAGCAGCGCCAGCATCAGTCCAGTGAGGGCGACGGCCTGCCAGGCCGGTGGGCGCGTGCGCATGGCTTAAAAGCGCATGTGGGCGGCCAGCTCGACGCTGCGGCGATTGCCCAGCAGCCACTGCGTGCTGCCATAGGCCGAGGCCGCATAGGTCTTGTTGGTCAGATTGCGCGCCACCAGGTTCAGGCTGGTCGTGGGGTTGAGCTGCCAGCCCAGCACCGCATCCGCCACCGTATACGCCGGCAAGGCCGAGGTATTGGCGTTGTCGTTGTAGCGATTGCCCACATGGCGCAGTCCCAGGGACGCACGCCAGTCGCCCGTCTTGTAATGCGCCCAGGCATTGGCCGAGTAGCGGGGCACGTTGGCGGGCCGGTTGCCGGAGCGGTCCATGCCGGCGCTGCCTTCGCGCAGCGAATCGAAACGGGCGTCCACATAGGCCAGATTGCCTTCAAAGCGCAAGGACTTCGTGGCATGCAGCACCGAAGTGAACTCCACCCCGGTGGACGACTGCTGCCCGCCCTGGATGGACTCGGACGGACGGTTGGGGTCGCGGGTGATGATGTCCTTCTTGGTGATGTCGAACACCGCCAGCGTCCATTCGCCGCGCCCCTCGGGCAGTCGCTGCTTGAAGCCGACTTCCACCTGGCGGCCCAGGGTCAGGCTGAAGCCCGACGAGGACTTGTTCAGCGACAGCAGACTGGTCACCGGATCATGGCCGGCGCTCAGCTGGGCATAAACAGAGCTACGCGCGCTGATGCGGTGCGTCAGGCCCAGGCGCCAGGAAGTGCCTCCCAGGAACTTGTCGAATGCCGCGCCGTTCACCAGATCCTGGCGATCGAAGGCATACATGTCGCGGCGCACGCCGGCCATCAACTGCCATTGCGGGTGCAACTGCCAGACATCTTCCAGATAGAGGGCGTTCTGCCGGATCCTGGAAGCCACGCGGGCACTGTAGGCATCCGGGCTGTCCCAATAGCCGTTGCGTGCATTCCAGGCCGACACCTGCGATTCGCCACCATAGGGCGAGTTGCTGGCCACGGTGAGCTTGGATTCGGACAGGTCCCAGCCCATGGCGATCTGGTGGTCGGCAGGCGCCATGACCCAGCCCAGGCGGTTGCCGGTCTGCGCCAGATCGTGGCCGATCTGCAGATAGTCATAACGATCCACCGTGCCAGCGGCTCGGTCGTAGCTGTAGCCTTCGATATTCTTCCAGTGGCGGTCGGCCTTGAAGTGGTAGAGCTCATTGCGCAGCGTCATACCGTCCCGCGGCTGCCACTGCAGCTTGGCCTTGTAGCGCTGGTCCTTGTAGTGGATGTCGCTGTCCAGGAAGTTGAAATTCTTGTCGCGCAGCTCGGTGGCCAGACGGCCGTCCACCACGGGCGTGCCGAAGTAACGCTCGGGCTTCTGGTCGCTGAAGTCGGCCGTCAAATCCACTTGCAGATCGCCGCGCGGCTGCCAGCGCAGGCCGCTCATCAGCTTCTGGCTGTCGCTGCGGCCCAGGTCCCGCTCGCCGTCGCTGCGCTCGCCATAGGCGTCGACGCGGTAGCTCCATTCCTGGCCCAGCGCGCCGCTGGCACCGATGCCGGCGCGGACCGTGCCGTGCGCGCCTGCGCCCAGCAGGACTTCGGTCGCGCGCTCGCGGCTGGGCTGCTTGCGGATGGCGTTGACCGTCGCGCCCATGGTGCCGCTGCCATACATCAGCGAGCCCGGGCCGCGCAGCACTTCAAAGCGCTCGTAGCCCCAGCTGTTGCTCGGGTAGGTGGTCGTGCCCGCGGCCACGCCCAGGACCAGGCCATCTTCGGCCACGCCCACGGAATCGACGCCATCAAAGCCGCGGCTGGCGAACGACAGGCCGCCGTTACCGGGTGAACCGGTCGCCGTCAGGCCCACCGTGCGGCTGACCGCATCCCCCACCGCATGGTCCGCGCGTTCGCTGACCTGCTCCGCCGACACACTGTCCAGGCTGGCCGGCAGATCCTGGATGGGCACGGCCACGTAGGAGCCCGAACGCGAAGGCCGATCCAGTTGCAAAGCCGGGTCGTCGCGCGAATCCTTGACCACCACATCGGGCAGCGCCGCCTGCGCCATGGCGGCCAGGGGAAAGGCCAGCTGCACCGCGGCGCAGCCGATACTCAGGAAAAAACGGGGGGAGGAAAAAAGACGAACGCGCTCAACAGAGCGCAAGCATGTGTAAGGCATTGGAACAAAAGGCTCATACCACCTGATGTGAAGGCCGCACACATGGCACCTTGCCGCCCACGGGGAACGGCAAAGCGCAAATAGGCCGCCGTCCACACCCCGCAGACAGTTTTGAGAACGATGCGCAAAGCGCACCACGACTATCCTCAGGCCGGTCTCCGGGCTCACAGGCGGCGCGATGCGCCAGATCCGGCCTTCCCAAACGTTCAACCCCTATCGTGGATAAGAATCGCTATCGTTCAGTGGCTGGGCCCCCTGCGGGGCTCCGTCGGATGGTTTCCTGTCTACCGTTGCGGGGGCAGCCAAGGCTTGAGGCCTTGCGGCCTGTACCTTGTTCCCGTTTCACTCGCATCTGCATGCGAACACCTGAAGCAGTTTGCCAAATCATTGGCAGCGCGAATTCTAGCAGTGACGCCGCAAAATAGGGGCGGTTTGGGGCCCGGCGGCAAACGCCGGCCCCAACGAAAAAAACCTCTTGGATCAAGGATCCAAGAGGTTTTTGTCTGGTGGGTAATACATGGTTCGAACATGTGACCCCTGCCGTGTGAAGGCAGTGCTCTACCACTGAGCTAATCACCCAAAACTGTTGTGCCAGCCATTGACTGGTCAATACCGAAATTCTAACAGCGCGGCAAAGGGCTGCCAGGCAAAAACTTCATTTTTTTCTCATGCCCCATGACCAGGACTGCGAGCGCCCGGGATGCATTTCCCTGGAAATGCCCGACGCATCAGGCCTGGAGCTCACTGCTCGTGCTGGATCTTGCGCCCGCGCTTGGCCCGGGTTCTGAGCAGCTCCATCTTCTGGAAGGACTGCACCGTCAGCGCTTCGGGACTGACTTTGTCTCTGAGCACCTGCAGGATTTTCTCGCCATGCTCAGAGCCATCTTGCGCTATGGCTTTTTCCAGCAAATGGCGGTCCTGGGTGCGCATGGCCAGGATGACGTCCTCGTGGGCATGGTGGCCCGACACATCCATGGGACGGCCTTCCTCGTAGAGGAAACGAATGCTGGGCCCCGTGATGGCCCACAGCGAGCGCAGCAGCGACATCAGATACGGCATTCTGTCCTGGCCGTAGAGCGCGAAGTGAAACTGCACGTTCTTGCGCAGAATCGTCGCCACATCTCCCACGGCCTTGGCCTGGAGCATTTCACCGTGGATCTGCTCCAGCCTGTGCGTGCCCTGCTGGGTCCAGTCCTGCATGCCGGCCGTCGCCGCCATGATTTCCAGCTGGATCCGGATGGAACGCACTTCCGCCAGGCCCGCGACGGTAGGCATGGGCACACGCACGGTGAATCCGCGCTGCCCCACGAGGATGTCCTTGGCCACCAACTGAAGCAGCGCTTCGCGGATGGGCGTCTGGCTCAGGCCTTTGAATTCCCCGTCCTCGGTCATCTCTCTGAGCTTGAAAGCATGGCCGGGCATGTACTCGGCATGTATCAGTTTTTCAAGAATGCGCTCACGCACGACATCCGTATGGTTTTGCTCGGCCACGGCCATATCCCCAAGGGTTACCCCTATTGATTCCAGTTTTTGCCACTGTTCAACTATGTTGGCTTCTGCATTATTTTATAAAAAAATGCATTCCCATCCTGTTGCACGAAACCTGTCTCCATGCTGAAACCTCTCTCCAACCCCGGCCTCAACGCGCACGACACTGTAGGCCACATTGTCGCCAGAACGCTGCAAAGACACGGCATCACCCAATTCTTCGGCCAAAGCCTACCCAGCATGTTCGTGCTGGCGGCCGAGGAAATGGGGATGCGGCAAATTGCCTATAGAACGGAAAATGCCGGCGGCTACATGGCCGATGCCTATGCCCGCATGAGCAACAAGCCCGCCGTCATCACCGCGCAGAACGGCCCGGCCGCGACCTTGCTGGTCGCGCCGCTGGCCGAAGCCCTCAAAGTCTCCATTCCCGTGATCGCCCTGGTACAGGACGTTGCCCGCGACCAGACCGACAAGAACGCTTTCCAGGACCTGGACCACATCGGTCTGTTCAAGCCGGTCACCAAGTGGGTACGCCGCGTCGACCAGGCCTCGCGCGTGGAAGACTATGTGGAGCAGGCCATCATCGCCGCCTGCAGCGGCCGCCCCGGCCCTGTCGCGCTGATGCTGCCCGCCGACCTGCTCACCGAAGCCGGCGTGTCCTCCGCCGTGCCGCGCACCTCCAGCCTGGGCCGCTTTCCCCTGGACCGATCGACTCCCGACCACGCGCTGCTGCGCCAGGCCGTGGAGGCGCTGCTCCAGGCCAAAAATCCCGTGATCATCGCGGGCGGCGGCGTGCACGGCTCCGGCGCGCACGACGCACTGGTCGAATTTGCCGACACGGTGAGCATTCCCGTCGGTACCACCAATATGGGCAAGGGTGCGGTGGACGAAAGCGCGCCCCTGTCCCTGGGTGTGATGGCCAATTGCATGGGCCCCAACGGCTCGGGCCGCTACCTCAAGGATTTCATCACCGGCGCCGATGTGGTCCTGCTCATCGGCAACCGTACCAACCAGAACGGCACCGACAGCTGGGCGCTGTACCCCAGGAACGCCCGGTTCATCCACCTGGACATCGACGGCCAGGAAATCGGCCGCAACTACGATGCCCTGCGCCTGGTCGGCGATGCCAAGCTGGCCCTGCAGGCCATGACGGAAATCGCCAAGGGCGCCGACCTGCGCCAGCGCAGCGCCGCCAAGGAGGCACTGGCCGCGCGCATTGCCCAGGGCAAGACACGGCATCTGGCCGAATCGCACGACGTGCGCACCAGCAATGCCATGCCCATCCGCCCCGAACGCATCATGCAGGAGCTGAATGCGCTGTTGACCGGCGAAGACACGGTGGTGGCGGATGCCAGCTACTCCACGCTGTGGGTCACCAACTACCTGACGGCCCGCAAACCCGGCCAACGCTTCATCACCCCCCGCGGCCTCGCCGGCCTGGGTTGGGGCATGCCCATGGCCATGGGCGCGCGCCTGGCAAAGCCGGACGGCCATGTCTTCTGCCTGGTGGGAGATGGCGGCTTCGGTCACGTCTGGTCGGAAATGGAAACCTGCAAGCGCATGGGCATCAAGGTCATCACGCTGCTCATCAACAACGGCATTCTGGGCTACCAAAAGCATGCCGAAAACGTCAAGTTCGGGGAGCACACCTCGGCCGTGGATTTCTCCGGCGTGGACCACGCCGCCATCGCCCGGGCCTGCGGCATCCACGGCGTGCGCGTCAGCGACCCCGCGCTGATTGCCGATGCGCTGCGCACAGCCATGGCCGGCGAGGAATCCACCCTGATCGAAGTCATGTGCACCGAAAACGCCTTCCCACCCATCACGTTCTACACCCCCGAAAGCAACGCATGAGCAGCACCCAGCAAACACCCCAGCGCGTGGCCCTGGTCACCGGCGCCGCCCAAGGCATTGGGCTGGCCACGGCCGTCGAGCTGCTGCAGGACGGCCGCAAGGTGGTGCTGACCGATCTGCGCCTGCCCGATCTGTCGGCGCTGCCGGAGTCGCTGCGCGCCAACGCCTTTGCCCAGTTGCTCGATGTTGCCGACCCCGCGGCCTGCCAGAAGCTGGTGGCGGCGATCCGCGAACAGCACGGCAGCCTGGACATTCTGGTCAACAACGCGGGCATCAGCCTCAAGAATGCGACCGGACAGTCCAACGGCATCCTGGACGTCGGGCTGGATGAAGTCCAGAAAATGCTGGACATCAACGTCATCGCCATGCT
>JAMNYN010000300.1 GCA_023622805.1 Pseudomonadota bacterium
GCGCAGGAGTTTGTGATGGCTGTTGCTTTTCACCCCAAAGAGAACCACCTGCTTGCGGCGCTGCCAGCTGCCGAGTTTGAACACTGGCGTCCCCATCTGGAACTGGTTGATTTGTCTCTGGGCCAGGTGCTGTATGAGTCCGGCAGCACCATGACCCATGTGTTTTTTCCGATCACCGCCATCGTCTCGCTGCTGTACGTGATGGAAGATGGCGCATCGGCCGAGATCGCCGTGATCGGAAACGAAGGTGTTGTCGGGATTTCACTCTTCATGGGAGGCGGGTCCACGCCCAGCCGTGGCGTGGTGCAAAGCGCTGGTGTCGGCTTTCGCCTGAAAGCGCAGGTCATGAAGGAAGAGTTTGACCGGGCCGGTCCGGTACTGCACCTGCTGCTGCGCTACACCCAGGCGCTCATCACGCAGATGGCGCAAACGGCCGTGTGCAACCGCCATCATTCGCTGGACCAGCAGCTGTGTCGTTGGCTGTTGCTGAGCCTCGATCGTCTGCGGGGCAGTGAACTGGTGATGACCCAGGAATTGATTGCCAACATGCTCGGGGTACGGCGTGAAGGGGTGACAGAGGCAGCGCTGAAATTGCAGTCCGCCGGGTTCATCCAATATGCGCGCGGCCGCATTGCGGTGCTGGATCGTGAGGGCTTGGAAAAGCGGACCTGCGAGTGCTATGCAGTGGTCAAGAAGGAGTACGACCGATTGCTTCCCGACAAGGCGGCGACATAGCCCACCCAAGCGGAGACAGCGGGGCATTGGCAGGGCCGGGTGGGTCGGCACTCTGGGGTGGTGGTCCGATTTGGGTGGGCAAGCAATAAACGGCTATGTGCGCTGGCAGACAGTCATGCCGTGACGTCACGCGCAAACTTCACCGAGTAGCGGGCAGCATTCATCAGCAGAGCTGCTGGCGGTGCCGCTACGCCATGCCCAGGCCCTTGGACGGGCAAAAACCCACCGGAGTGCACGCCAGATGGCCATCGAGAATCACCTCATTGAGTTGCTTCCGCGCAAGCAGCGTCTGAATTTCTTGGCCCACTGCGAGCCGGTCTCACTGGCTCTGGAAGAAGTGCTTTGCGAGTCTGGGGCTTCGACAGCCAACGTCTACTTTCCCATCGAGGGTTTCATTTCGTTGATCGCTTCGGTCGAGGGACATCCAGGGGTGGAAGTTGGCATGGTCGGCCGTGAAGGGATGTTGGGTACGCAACTGGCGTTGGGTGTTTCGACCACGCCTGTGCGGGCGGTCGTGCAAGGCCCGGGAACGGCGTGGCGCATGGGTGCCAAAGCATTTCGCGCGGAGTTGGTGCGCAACGCTCCGCTGCAACGTGTCCTCAGCCGCTATGTGTATGTGTTGATGGCCCAGATGGCATCGTCGGCAGTGTGTCTGCGCTTTCACCTGATCAGCCCCCGGCTGGCCCGCTGGCTGCTGATGAGCCAGGATCGTGCCCATGCAGACAGCTTTCGTGTCACGCACGAATTTCTCTCTTACATGCTCGGTGTGCGCAGGGTTGGCATCACCGCCGCGGCCGGCAGCCTGCAACGCAACGGACTGATCGAATACCACCGGGGCCAGGTGACGATCCTCGACCGAAGCGGGCTCGAAGAGGCGGCTTGCAGTTGCTACGCTGCCGACCGTCAGGCTTACGCCAAGCTGCTGAATTGAATGGCTGCCCGGTCAGCCTCTGTTCAGGTGTGGCACAGCTCAGTTTCGAGGACGTGTCTGGGCAGACCTTCCAAGGCGATTCAACTATTGGTGGCGCTTTGTACGCAACCGAACAGACGACCCACCGGATCAAGAGGAGACTGCAGGAAAGGAAGCAGCACACCCATTGCGGGCTGCTTTGGACCTCAGCTCACGGCCGCAAGGCGAAAGGAGAAAAATGCTTGAAACCCTAGCAATCATCCTGGTGGCTCTCTGGCTTCTTGGCCTTGTCACAGCCTACACCATGGGTGGACTTATTCACATTCTGCTGGTCATCGCGGTCGTGGTGGTCCTCATTCGCGTCATTCAAGGTCGGCGCCTGTAGTAACTGAATGCGGGATGGCTCCCGGAGTCATCCTTATTGTGATTTCTGCCACTTCAAAGGACTCCCCATGAAACATTTGATTTTGATCCCGATGTTGGTCGCCACGCTGGGTTTGGCGGCTTGCGACAGGCCTACCGTGGTGAATGTGCCGGCGACTCCTGCTCCCGTTGCCATTCCTGGTCCCGCAGGTCCGCAAGGCGCGACAGGGGCACAGGGGAGCCCGGGCTCTGAAGGCGAAAAAGGCGCGATGGGCAAGCCTGGCGAAGGTACCACGGTGATCGTGACGCCACCGGCCCCAGAGCCAGCTCCAGCGCCGAAGTACTGAAGCAGCTCATTCATCACAGACAAAGCAATGGGCTTGGATTTGTTTTTTTAAGAGGTAATCCCATGAAAACGCAACAAAAATTCGCATCCGGCGCAGTCATTGCCGTCATGCTCCTAGCCATGGCCGGGTGCAGTGGAATGACCCGGAGCGACAGGAACACGGCCCTGGGGGCCGGTGCTGGTGCCATTGGCGGCGCCATCCTGACCGGAGGCAGTGCCGTCGGCACCGTCGGAGGTGCCGCAGTCGGCGGTGTCATAGGGCATGAAGTCGGGAAGTAAATCTCGAGCCTTCAACATGTATGAGCCGGGCAGCGCTCGCTGAATGGGCCAGCAAAAGAAAAACCCCGCTATGCAAAACATAGCGGGGTTTCCTTGACTGACTTGGTGCCGGAGAGATGAATCGAACGGGGTTGCATGATTGTGCAGTAGATGCATAAAAGTGAACAAAATCAATAACTTAGGGTTGATGGATTTTTGGTAAAGTGCAGCCTGTGCAAGCATTTGCACGACTTCTCTACCCACTTTTACCCAATTTCTACCCGAGTTATCGCATGCCAGCACCCCAAAAAACTGCCTCCGGAGCCTGGCGCATTCAGGTGTTCTATAAGGGGCAGCGCGATGCTGGGACGTTCCCTACCCAGCGCGAGGCCCGGGAGTGGGCCGATGCGCGGCGCACCGAGTTGAAGGCCGCGAGCGCCGGCGGTAACGCAGCTGCCAAGATCCTGGGCGAGTCCTTCACCCTCAACGATGCAATGAAGAAATATGGCGAAGAGGTTTCGCCTGAAAAGCGCGGCGCGCGCTGGGAGGAACTGCGGATCAATGCGATCACGACCAAACATGCCTGTTGGCCAGGCACCCGGCGCATGGCGGAATTGGACGCGCAGCACTTGATCGAGTGGCGGCAGGCCCGCCTCAAGGTGGTCAAAAAGGGAACGGTGCTGCGTGAGCTGGCGCTGGTCAGCCACGTTCTCGACACGGCCCGCCGCGATTGGGGATGGATCTCGAGCAATCCCATGTCGGACGTCCGGCGGCCGCCCACGCCCCCGCACCGGGAACGTGTCATCACCGGGCCTGAAATCCGCGCGGTCTTGCGGCAACTGGGGTGGTCCAGAAGCAAGAAGCCGAAAACCACCAAAAATGCTGTGGCCCATTGCTTCATTGCTGCGCTGCAGACCGGCATGCGCGCGGGGGAAATCTCAAATTTGGAATGGAGTGATGTGCGGGATTCGTACTGCATATTGCATGCAGGCCGCACTAAGACGGGGAAGGGGCGCCAGGTCCCTTTGACCCATGCCGCGCGCAAGAACATCGAAATGATGCGCGGGTTTGACGATGATTTTGTTTTTGGGATCGAGGCCGCGTCCCTCGACGCTTTGTTTCGTAGGCATCGAACCAAGGCTGGCCTGGACGGGTTCACCTTCCACGATACCCGGCACACAGCAGCTACCCGCATGGCGCAGGTGCTGCATGTGCTGGATTTGTGCAAATCGTTCGGCTGGACTGACCCCAAGCGAGCCATGATCTATTACAACCCAACCGGTTCGGACATTGCCGCACGGCTCAACGCCGGACGGGGCGCGATTCCCACGCGATGATGTCCGCGAGAAGCCATTTCCCGTCCTTGCCAGGGCGGGGCATCGATCTGTCCTGATCGAGTCTAGTGGCCAGCGTGTTGCGATGAATGCCCAGGCGATCGGCAAACTGGCTGCGGTTCAAACGTGTACCCGACTGGGTGCACAGTGCTTGCACAGCAGTGGTCAGGATTTGAACTTGCTTGTGCAACGCACTGATAAGTGTGGAGTCTGCGTTCATGGCTTTTTTAATCCTTTGTTCAGCCAGGTGAAGTGCGGGGGCATGCCCGCGGCGTTGTAGGTGTCCCAGAGGGCTTGCCCGGCGGGGCAGCGTGTCTGGGAGCTGCGGCTGATGCCTGCGGAGATGCACAGGAGGCAGTTGGTGTGGTGGGCCTGGTAGGCCTTGTCGGCCTGTTCCCAGTTGCTGGCGCTGGTTGTCATGGCGCTGGAACCTCCCAAAAAGAAGCCCCGCTCGATGGCGGGGCTGGTGGTTGGTCTGTTTGATGGCCGCTTGTCAGGGGCCGGTCTCGATCGCGCGGCGCGCCGGCAACATGCCGCCTATGTAGGTCATGCCCACAAAGATTCCGCGCCCGACCGCCTCCCACGTCACCCCGTCATCAGCCAGAAACTCGTCGCTGGCTTGGATGGTGTCGACGCCGCGCTGCAGCAGGCGGTATGCCGGCGCAGCTCCAGCAGTAACGCTGCCAGCTCCAGTAGTAGGGGCCTGAGCTCCGTACATAGCGGGCAGAGCTTGTGACGCAGCGGCTGGTGGCCGTGGGGCTGCTGCGAGCATGGCTGCATAGGCTGCATGATTCTTTGTCGTCTGTTCTGTGCTTATCCTCGGCATGTCTCCAGCCATCAGCATCGCAATCGTTGGCTCCACCGGAACGGCCTGCCACCCTGGCGGCACGCGGCCCATGGCCAGCACCTGGGCTGCGGTGTAGAGTGGTTCGCACTGCGCTTTGAATCCAGGTGGCGGCTCGCTTGTAAATGCTTGTGGCGCACCCAGGCGGTTGACATGCAACCATGCCACCGGCTCCATGCCCGCAGGCAGGGCGCGGGCTGCTTGCCAGGCTGCGTATGCGACCTCCTTGCTGCTCCCATAGGGGATGCCGGCTTGAAATGCATCGCTGCGGTAGATCGCCTCGAACTCCGCGCGGCTCTGTTGGTCTTGTGCTGTCATGTCGTTGGTTCCTCCAAGGGCCCCGATGTGAATCCCCAAGGGGTTCCATCCACCAGGATGATGTGTGTGTCCCACCCATTTCGGGGATCGAGGTGACGCCCGTACTTTTTGACGACCGGCGCGTCGCGGGTGCCGCTGATGGTTCGAGCGTCAGCAAAGGTGGGATGGGTGTCGATGTGCCGCTGGACGGCCGCCTGCGTAGCATCGATGAGGGTGACTGAGCGCATGGATTCGTCGTATGCCCCGCGATGCATGCGTATGTGGATCTGGGCTTGTGCCATGCCAGTCTTTCAGCGGTTGCGACCGCGCTTGTTGGTTTCGGCTTTCCACTGGGCGCGCTGGCGGCTGCTGCCGTCCGCAAAGGGGGTGAGTTTGACGGCCCCTGGCCGTGGCTCGGGAATGGTGGGCGGGCGCTCCACTGTCCGGCTGTCACCACCCATGAGGACCGCCATTCCTGCCGCTTGCAGTGCCATCGACATGCGCGCGGCGCGGCCACCTCCAATAACACCCACGATCACGATGCGTTTGCTGTCCATCACTGGCCTTTCTGCGGCTTGTTATCGATGGTGCTGGACTTGGTTTCGCAATGCTGCGACTTGCCCGCAGGCCGACACACCGTCCGGTTCGTCACGGTGGCTGTGCTGCTGTCCAGGCACCGAGTGAAGTACTGCCAGTGGTCACCAGTCTTGAAACGGTAGACGCTGCAGCCATCGGGAGATTGCTTGTACAGGTGGGGCTCGGCATCGCGCGCCTTCTGCGCCACCTTCTCGCGCTCGCCCTCTTGATAGCTGTCGGTCTGCGTGCAGGCGTAAATGCCAAAGGGGATGGCGAGCACTAGGCCCATTTGAATGATGGAGCTGAGCATCACTGGCCTTTCTGCGCTGCTGAAGGCTTGGCCCAAGAGTGAACCTTGCGGACTGACACGCGCAGCTGCTTGCGGCGCTGGCGGGCGTTGCCGGTGAACGTCTTGCCGCGGTACTCGAGGAATTCCCGAGGTTTGCAGCAGGGGCAGCCAATGTCGCCACCGCTGAAAAGATCGCCGCCAGGTTCGTCGCAGCT
>JAMNYN010000154.1 GCA_023622805.1 Pseudomonadota bacterium
ATAGTCCTGCCAGATGAAAATCCAGCCGAAGTAGAACAAGCCGGCCAGCCAGCCGGGCACGCACAGGGCCAGCAGGCGTGCCAGCCAGTGGCGGGCGCTGGCATGGGCCAGGCCTTGTTCGCGCCAGGTGCCCACCACCAGGGCTCCGCCCATCAGCAGGGTCTGCTGCAGGATCAGAATGGCCACGGCCGCGACCACAAAGCTGCCATAGCCTTCGGTGGGGTTGAACAGCGCCACGGCCTGCAGATTGACCGGCGCGCGGCTGTCCGCGGCCTGCAGGGCGCTTTGGCCCTTGGCTGTCAGGCGCTTGATCTCGATGCCGGCCGACACCGTGCCAAAGGCCTCGGCAAAGCCGTACTGCACCTGCTTGCTGACCAGCGGATAGGCGCCGTTGGCATACACCGGCACCACCACATGGCTGCTGCGCAGCACATCGCGCTTGAGGTCCTGCGGGATCAGCGCATAGCCCATGACATCGCCGCGCAGCAGGGCCTGGCGGGCTTCGGCCTCATCGCCCGTCACCAGCTGCACCGCAATGCGCGGGCTGGCCTGGGCAAAGCGCAGCATCTGCCGCGCCAGGCTGGAGTTGTCCTGGACCACGACAGCGACCGGCACGCGCTGCACTACCTGCGAGCTGTAAAACCAGGGGTAGAAAAAGCCATACAGCAAGGGCGCGCCGCACAGCAGCAGCACGGCGCCCTTGTCGCGCAGCAAGGCCTGCAAGCTGTCGCGCCACAGGCGCCAGAATCCAAGGGGCTGCGAATGGCTCATGTTCAGCGCGCCCCCCATTTTTCGGGATGCTTCAGGCCGCGCAGCAGGCCGGCCGTGCTCACGGCCAAAAGCACCAGCGTGGCCAGCAGCAGGCCGCAGACCACGGGCAGCGAGTGCGCGATCGGCGCGCCCATCTGCCACTGCTCCAGTTGCAGGCGGGCGTAATGGGTGTAGGGCATGGATTCGGCCCAGTCGCGCGCGCCCGCGCCCATGGCCAGCAAGGGGAAGCTCACGCCGCTGAAAGCGAAGGCCGGCGCCGACAGCAGGCCCGCGCCCGACAAGGCCGTTCTCAGCGACAGCGTGACCGCGGCCAGCGCCGCGCCCATGGCCAGGCTGAGCACCACCAGGGCCGCCAGGGCCACGGAGATCCAGGCCATGCTGCCGGCCACGGTCCAGCCGCGCACTTCGGCCAGGTACAGCAGGCAGGCCTGGGCGCTGGCCCACAGCAGCGCGGCGGGCAGCAGCAGCTTGCCGGTCAGGGCGGCAAGCACTTGCCGCGCGCCTGTTGACTGGCCTGCCGGCCGCAGCCATTGGCCTACGGTGCGGTCGCGCAGCTCGCGGCCCACGGACCAGGCTCCGGCGGTCATGGCCAGCACGTGCAGCAGCGCCGGCACCAGCGCGGCCGTGAGGAATTGCTCGTAATTGGTGGAGACGTTGAACAAGGCCAGCAACTGCGTGCGTATCGGCTCCATGCGCACTTGCAGCGCCTGCTGCGGATCGCCGCGTTTGGCGCGCGCCTGCATTTCCACGCCTGCCGAGAGCGTGCCCACCACCTGTTTCAGATCGCGCTGCAGCAAGCTGGACGCCGTGCCCAGCTGGGCGTTGTGCAGCAGGGTCACGGTGGCGCTGGCGCCGCGCTTGACGTCGCGCGTCGTGTCGGCGGGGATGTGGACCACGCCATAGACTTCCATGCGCTGCAGGGCATGGGCCGCCTCCTGGGCGTTCTGCACCACGGCGCGCACTTCCAGGCCGGGAGTGGCCTGCAGCATGCGTTCGAGCTGGCGCGACAGCGCGGAGTGGTCTTCATTCCAGACGGCGATCGGCAGGCGGTAGGGCTGGCCGGCGGAAAAAATCCAGCACAGCAGCGCCATGGCCAGCAGCGGCACCCAGCTCACCATGGCCGCATCCCAGGGGCGCGCGCGCAGCAGCTGCCACTCGCGGCGCAGGCTGCGCAGCATGCTCACGCGCCGCCTTCCAGGATCACCGACATGCCGGGGCGGGCCCCTTCTATGGGCTGGACAGGGCGCGCGCGCACTTCGAAAGTGCGCGCATCAAAGCCCTGGCTGCCACGCGTGGCGCGCCAGGTCGCGAAATCGGGCAGGACCCCCAGGTAATGCACTTCGAACTCGGCACTGCGGCCCAGCGCAGGCAGGCGGCCGGTGAACTTGCTGCCCACGGCAAAGCGTTGCAGGAAATCCTCGCGCACATTCAACACCACCCACTGGTCTTGCAGGTTCACCACGCTGACCACGGACACGCCCGCAGGCGACAGTTCGCCCACCTTGGCCAGGACATTGGCGACTTCGCCGCCGACGGGGCTGCGCAACTGGGTTTCGGCTTCGGCCGCACGGGCTTCGGCGATCACGCCATCCACCTGGCGCACCTGGGCTTCGGCCGCGGTCTTGTCCTCGGGTCTGGCACCGCTGGCGACCATGTCGTATTGGGCACGGGCTGCTTGGGCCTGCGCGGCGGACGCGCGCCAGTTGGTCTGGGCCTCGTCACGCTTCTGGGCCGCCACCAGGCCCTGGTTGAACAGGCTTTGCACCCGGTCATACGAGGTCTTGGCCAGCTCGGCGGCGGCTTGGGCGCGCTGCCAGTTCTGCTTGGCCATCTCCACTTCCTGCGGGCGCGCGCCGTTCAGGGCTTTTTGCGCCACCGCCTGGGCCGCGGCCTTGGCCGCCTCGGCCTGGGCCAGCTTGGCCTGCACTTCGGGGCTGTCCATTTCGATCAGCAGATCGCCGGCCTGGATTTTCTGGCCTTCGCTCACATGCACCTTGGTGATGCGGGCCGTGACCTTGGGGGCAATGTCGACTTCACGGGCTTCCATCTGCCCCTGGAAATACGGGGTGGGCGGCTGCGCGCCTTTCCAGAAGCCCCAGACGATGAAAATCAGCACGGCCGCCGCGACCACCAGGGCCAGCCACGAGCCTAAGCGCGAGGAGCGGGCGGGCGGTGGGGTGGGGGAGGCAGCGGGAGTGGAGGGGGGCAGGGGCGTATTCATGGAGCGTCAGCGGTGATGTGGATGTCGGCACGGGCCATGTACTGGGTGAATTGCTCGGTCTGGCCGGTGCTTTCCAGCAGGGCGGCCAGTGACTGCACATACTGGTGGGCGGAGGAGGCGCGTTCGGTCTGCACCTTGACCAGATTGAGCTGGGCATCGATGAGATCCAGCGTGGTGCTGGTGCCTTCCTTGAGGCCGGCGGTGCGCAGGCGCAGCAGCTCGCGCGCCAGGTCTTCCTGGGCCTGACCGGACAGGTACTGGTTGCGGGCCTCCTCGACCGCGAGCCAGTTCTTTTCGACCAGCAGGGCGATGTCCGAGCGCACCTGGGCATCGGTCAGCTTCGCCTGGTCCACGCTGCGCTGGCCGGCCGCGGCGAGCTTGTCGCGGTCTATGCTGTCCCACAGCGTCCAGCGCACGGCCATGCCGGCGACCCAGTTGGGTTTGCCGGTGTTGTTGACTTCGCGCAGCCCGAAGGCCAGGACCTGGGGTTTGCGCAGCGCTTCAGAGGCCGCATGCAGCGATTGCGCCTGCAACTGCTTGGCCGCGACCTTGGACAGGCCCGGGTGGTGCTGCTGTGCCGCCGCCATGAACAAGGCCAGATCCGGCAGCGGCTGGCTGCTGACGAACAAGGCCGAGCTGGGCTGTATGTCGGCCGTGGCGTGCACGGTGCGCGCCAGCGCGCTGCGGGCCAGGCGGGCGGTGTCGCGTGCCTTGAGCCACTGCTGGTTGGCATCGGCCAGCGCCGCGCCGGCCTGCAGGCGCTCGACGCGGGCGATCACGCCGGCCTGCAGCATGCGCTGGGCGGCGTCATCGTGGGCGCGCACGCCTTCGAGCGCGCGCAGGCGCAGTGCGGCGGCGCGCTCGGCCAGCTGCGTGCTGAAGTAGCGCTGCACCAGCAAGGTGTTGAGCTTGTCGGCGTCGGTGGCCGCATTCGCCAGGGCCTCGTCGGCCAGACCGTCGAGCTCGCCGCGCACCGCATCCGACAGACCGCCCATGTAGACCGGCCATACGGCGGAAAGATGGGCCGACGTCACCGTGTCCTTGCGCTGCAGGTTGTAGTTGCTGGGCAGCGAGGGCAGGCTGGAGATGATGCCGCCGAGCGGAGGCGGCAACTGGCCTGCGGCGCCGGCCAGCGCACGACGGGCCGGGTCCAGGTCGATATCGGCATTGGCCGCATAACGAAACGCCAGTCCGGTGACGGCCAGGGACGGCCCGCCCAGGCCTTGCATGCCTTCGCGGCGCAAGCGCGCGCTGTCCACCGCCATGCGTGATGCTGCCAACTGGTCGGAGTGCTGCAGCAGCGCCGCATGGGCTTGCTCGAAGCTCAGAGCTGCAACGCCCTCGGCGGCCTGCAAGGGCGAGTGCAGGACAAACAGGCAAAGAAGCCATCGGCGCGCGGGAAAGTGGAAGGTCATCGGCTGGTGGTGAGAAAACGTGCGCAAGCACCTCGGGCAATGAGCAGGACGGGGATTCGTCCCCAGAGGGTACAGGGAGCTCCGCGCTATGCCAAGCGTTCAATGCCGCCGCGCTAGCCGGGGGCGCTGCAATGCGCCAGAAAATCCGTGGCCGCGCGGCCCAGTTTTTTCTCACGGTGCAGCACGATGGCCAGCTTGCGGAAGGCCTTGGGCAACTGGGTTTTCAGCTCGACCAGGTGGCCGTCGGCCACGCTTTGCTCCACGGCGTAGCGCGACAGGCAGGCCAGGGCGTCGCCGGCCGCGACCACGCGCTTGATGGCTTCGTTGCTGCCCAGCTCGAAGCCTATGCGCACCTGCTCCAGGTTCTTGAGCAGCCATTCGTCCGCGGTCTGGCGGGTGCCCGAGCCGTGCTCGCGCAGCACCCAGGTGGCCTGGGCCAGTTGTTCGGCCGTGGCGCACTGGTGGGCCAGCGGGTGCCGGGGCGCCGCGAGTATCACCATCTCGTCGTCGCGCCAGGGCTGGGTCAGCAGGTCGGAATGCGTCTGCGAGCCTTCCACGAAACCCAGGTCCACGTCCAGCGCGGCGACGGCATCGATGACTTCGCTGGTATTGCCGATGCGCAGCTGGATCTTGCTTTGCGGGTGCAGCTGCGTCCAGCGCGAGACCAGGCTGGGCAGCAGGTACTCGCCGATGGTGAAGCTGGCCGCCACGCGCAGCGGCGCGGCGTGCGCGTCGGTGAACAAGTCCTGCATTTGCGCCGCCTGATCGACCAGGGCCTGGGCCTTGGGCAAGAGCGCGCGGCCGTTCTCGTTGAGCTGCAGGCGCCGGCCTATGCGGTCGAACAGCTCGACGCCCAGCGCGGCTTCGAGTTCGGCCAGCGAGGTACTGGCCGCGGATTGCGAGCGCGCGATGCGATCGGCCGCCGCGCGCGTGCTGCCGCCGCGCGCCGTGGCCAGGAAGACTTCCAGTTGACGCAGGTTCAGGCGCAGGCGCTGGAAAGCTTGCTGATTGGTTTTATCGATCATTGTTAGCTGAATTATGTGCTTTTTTCCTTTATGACTTTTTCGTACTATCAAATGCATAGAGGGACAAGCCCTCCCATGCGCTCTTGCGCCACCGTTCCAAAGAGATTCCCCGTGTCCCATTCCTTGTCACCCCAGTCCGTTGCGGACATGCCTCCCTCCGGCTGGTTCCAGCGCCTGCTGTACCTGTTTCCAGGCGTCGGCCTGTCGGGCGTGATTGCGATGGCGGCCACGCTGGTGGCCACCTTGCACGGCGGACCCCAGCTGCTGTATGCGCTGTTCTTCGGCGTGGCGTTTCACTTCCTGAGCTACGACCCCAAGATCAAGCCCGGCATCGAGTTCTGTTCGCGCGCCGTGCTGCGCCTGGGCGTGGGCCTGCTGGGCGCGCGCATCACGGCCAGCCAGATCATGGGCCTGGGCTGGAGCACGGCGGCCATCGTCGTTGCGGCCGTCGTGACCACGCTGCTGTGCGGGGTCTTCCTGGGCCGTGCGCTGGGTCTGAACCGCGCGCAATCCGTGCTGTCGGGCGGCGCGGTGGCGATCTGCGGTGCCTCGGCGGCGCTGGCGATCTCGGCGGTGTTGCCGCGCAACAAGGACAGCGAACGCTTCACGCTGATGGTGGTGGTGACGGTGACCGTGCTGTCCACCCTGGCCATGGTGATTTATCCGCTGATCGCGCGTTTGCTGCACCTGCCGCCCGAGCTGGCCGGCCTGTTCCTGGGCGGCACCAT
>JAMNYN010000328.1 GCA_023622805.1 Pseudomonadota bacterium
CGGTCAAGACCATTCCGCGGGCCCGGCACATCGGCATGACCTGGATGGTGCTGTGCCTGGGCGGCGCCGTGGCCGTGGGCTTTTTCGGCATCGCCTTCTTCGGCCAGCGCCCCGAGCTGGCCGCGGGCGTGAACGCCAACGCCGAAACCGTGTTTCTGGAAGTCGCCAAGCTGCTGTTCAACCCCTGGATCAGCGGCGTTCTGCTGGCCGCGGTACTGGCTGCCGTGATGAGCACCCTGTCCTGCCAGCTGCTGGTCTGCGCCAGCGCGCTGACCCAGGACCTGTACAAGACTTTCCTGCGCCAGCACGCCAGCCAGCACGAGCTGGTCTGGTTCGGCCGCGCCATGGTGTTTGCCATCGCCGTGATCGCCATCCTCATCGCCCAGGACCCGGACAGCAAGGTGCTGCGCATGGTCAGCTACGCCTGGGCGGGTTTTGGCGCGGCGTTCGGGCCGGTGGTGCTGCTGAGCCTGGTGTGGCCCCGCATGACGCGCAACGGCGCGCTCGCCGGCATGGTGGTCGGCGCGGTGACGGTGCTGGTCTGGCAGCACTACCAATGGTTCAAACTCTATGAAATGGTGCCGGGCTTCGGCTTCGCCACCCTGGCCATCCTCGGCGTGAGCCTGCTGGACGCTCCGCCCTCGGCCCGGCTACAGGCCATCCATGCCGAAGTGGACCGAGAGATCGAGATGCACGGGGGATGAGAGAGTCTTCGCTTGCAACGCCTACTGCCTATGCAACTGGCGCGCCCCAGCAAGGAGGCAGCGAGGAAGGGCCGCCCCTAGGCGGCCCCCCCCGCACCGAGGCTGCCGTCCCCCTCAGGGGGAAGCGGCGACAGCCGCTCAGGGGGTGCTCACCGTGTTCTGCTCACACCCACATCGATATCACCGAACACCGTCACGCCGCTGCGGCTGCTGTCGCCAGCCCCCTGGACCGGACTGCCGCCCGCGCAACCCGCCAGGCTGGCGGCCAGCGCCAGAGCGGCGCACCATCGCATGTAAATCTTCATCAGTACTCCCCATCAGACAAGCCTTGATCCTAAGGCCGTACGCGACCGGCAACGGCCGCGAGGGGTAACGGGATGTGCCGCGGCGCTCACTCCAAATACCGCGCGGCCAGTTGGGCGCGGGCCGCACGGTCCATGCCCAGCACTTCGGCCAGGTAGCGGTCCATGCCGCCATGCTCGCGCTCCACCAGGTCCAGCGCGCTGTCCAGGAACGGCGCCTGCACGCGCCACAGCACTTCCAGCACGTCGCGCGGCAGGCGGCCGGAGGCAACCACCGCGGCGGCCGCGGCCGGCCCCTGGTACAGCGCATTGGTCAGCAGATAGTCCTCCATCACCTCGTCGCGCGACACGCCCAGTGCACGCAGGATCAGCGCCGCGGCCCAGCCCGTGCGGTCCTTGCCCGCCGTGCAATGGAACACCAGCGGCGCATCGCTGTGCAGCAGCAGCTGGAACAGGCGCGCAAAGCGGTCGGCATTGTCGAAAACGAAGCTGCGGTAGGTCTCTTTCATCAGCTCCACGGTCACTGCCGGCGTCAACTCCCTGCCGGCTTCGAGCAGCGCCTGGGTGCGCTGCACCACCGTGGGCTCGATCATGAAAGCGTGCCGGGTGAACTGCGGCCAGGCATAGCTTTGCGTGGCCCGCTCGCGGACACCGCGAAAGTCCACCGTATGGCCTATGCCCAGGCCGGCCAGGGTCTGCAGGTCGTCGGCCGACAGGTCGGCCAGATGGTCGGAGCGGAAAATGCGCCGCCATTGCAGGTGCCGCCCATCGGCGCCGGCGTAGCCGCCGAGGTCGCGGAAGTTGCTGCTGCCTTCCAGGCGCAGCGCGCGGGCCGGCGTCGAAACGTCGGGCGAGAACGGGGAAGCGGTGGTAATGGCCATGGCCACAGCGTAGCGCATTGCGGCGGCCGGTGGATGAGCTGCAGGCGACTGCAACAGCGGTAAATGGTCATGATGCACAGCCTATGCAACGGCCCCGCCCCAGCAAAGGGGCAGCGAGGAAGGGCCGCCCCGCACCGAGGCTGCCGCCCCTGGCCGGGCGCCCCTGGCCGGGCGCCCCTGGCCGGGCGCCCCTAACCGGGCGTCCCCCTCCACCGAAGGATGAGAGGGGGGAGCCGGGGCCGGCCATCCGGCGTAAGCGGCTCAGGGGGTGTCCAACGTCTGTCCAGACATGATCTCGATCGCCTGGACCAGCGCGCTGTGGTCCAGGTCCTGCGCGCCGTGGGCGGCGCAGACCTGCATCAGCTGCGCGACCTGGGCCGTGCCCGGCAGCGCCATGCCCAGCGCGCGCGCGCCCGACAAGGCCAGGCCCAGATCCTTCTGGTGCAGGCCGATGCGAAAGCCCGGCGCGAACTTGCGCTCGATCATGCGTTCGGCATGCACTTCGAGCACGCGGCTCGACGCAAAGCCGCCCAGCAGCGCCTGGCGCACCTTGGCCGGATCGGCACCGGCCTTGCGCGCGAACACCAGGGCCTCGCCCACCGCAGCGATGTTGAGCGCGACGATGATCTGATTGGCCACCTTGCAGGTCTGGCCGTCGCCATGGCCGCCGACATGGGTGATGTTCTTGCCCATGGCCTGGAACAGCGGCTGCACGCGCGCGAAACCGGCGTCGGTGGCGCCGACCATGATGGTCAGCGTGCCGGCCTTGGCGCCGACTTCGCCGCCCGAGACCGGAGCATCCAGGTACTCGCAGCCCAGCGCGCTGATGCCCTCGGCAAAGCGCTTGGTGTCAATCGGCGAGATGGAGCTCATGTCGACCACCACCTTGCCGGCGGACAGCCCCTGGGCGACGCCGTCCTCACCGAACAGCACGCCTTCGACGTCGGGCGTATCGGGCAGCATGAGGATGATCACCTCGGCCTGCTCGGCCACGGCGCGGGCGCTGCCGCAAGCGGTGGCGCCGGCCTGCAGCAGCGCTTCAGGCACCGCGCGGCGGCTTTTGACGTACAGGCTGTGGCCGGCGGCTATGAGGCGGCTGCACATGGGCGTGCCCATGATGCCCAGACCAATGAATCCAATCTTCATGCTGCAACTCCTGGCGCGCCCACGGGAGCGCGCATCTGCTTGAGTAAGTCCTGCGAACCCGCCGCCAGCAGGCGGGCATCGGACGAGACGGTGACAAAACGAAAGCCCGCGGCCACGCGTGCGCGCGCCGATTCCGGCGTGCCGTTGTGGATGCCCGCGACCAGGCCGTGGGCCGTGGCGCGTTCGAGCACATGGGCGATCGCCTGGGCCACGGGCGGGTCCACGTCGTCGAACGTGGGGCGGCAGCCCAGCGACAGCGACAGATCGCTGGGGCCGATGTAGACCGCGTCCAGGCCTTCGACCGACAGGATGGCGTCCAGGTTGTCCAGCGCCTGCGCGGTTTCGATCATGGCAAAGCGCACGATGGTGTCGTTGGCTTCAGTCGGATAGTCGGCGCCGCCGTAGAGCAAGGCACGCACCGGCCCGAAGCTGCGCGTGCCGCGCGGCGCGTAACTGGTCCAGGCGACGAGTTTCTGCGCGTCTTCGCGGGTGTTGATCATGGGGCAGATCACGCCGTAGGCGCCGGCGTCCAGCGTCTTCATCAAGTGGGCGGGGTCAAGCCAGGGCACGCGCACCACGGGCACCGTGGGCGTGGTCGAAATGGCCTGCAGCATCGGCACCATCTGGGCGTAGTCGACCACGCCGTGTTGCAGGTCTATGGTCAGACTGTCCCAGCCCTGGTGGGCCATGACTTCGGCGCTGAAGCTGTTGGGCACAGCCAGCCAGCCGTTGACCACGGCCTGGTTGTTGCGCCAGTGGGCGCGCAAGGGGTTGGGTCGCATGAGAGTCTTTCAAAAAGGGAGGGGCAGCGCCTGCCGCAAAGCAGGCTCCGCGGTCCGGCGCGTTGTCTTTCAGTCCGCCGTGATTTTTCCCACTTCGATCACCTTCTTCCAGCGCGCCGCTTCACGGGCCTGGAATGCGGTGAACTGCTCGGGAGTGCTGGCCACGACTTCAAAGCCGACATCGACGAAGCGCTGCTGGAGAGCAGGATCGCGCAGCGCGGTCATGAGCGCGCCATGCAGCTTGGCCTTGACGTCCGCGGGCAGGCCCTTGGGCGCGGCCACGGCCTGCCAGGAATAGACGTTCGCGCCGTTCACGCCCAACTCGCCCAGCGTGGGCACTTCGGGCAGCAGCGGGGAGCGCTTTTCGGAGGTGATGGCCAGGGCCCGCAGCTTGCCGCCGCGCACATGCTGGATCACCGCATTGATGTTCTGGAACGAGGTATCGACCTGGCCGCCCAGCAGATCGGTGATGGCCGGCGCGCCGCCCTTGTAGGGGATGTGCGTGCCCTGGGTGCCGGTCTGCTGCCAGAACAGCTCGGCCGTGAGGTGGTCGGACGAGCCATTGCCCGACGAGGCAAAGCTCATCTTGCCGGGGTGGGCCTTGAGGCTGGCGACCACATCGGCCAGGGTCTTGTAGGGCGAGGCCGCGGGCACGACCAGCAGGTTGGGCGCCTGCACGGCCACGGTCAGCAGGTCGAAGTCCTTGCCGGCGTCATAGGGCACGCTCTTCATCAGATAGGGCGCGATGACCAGCGGGCCCAGCGACGAGACCAGCAGCGTATAGCCGTCGGCCGGGCTGCGCTTGACCTGGCCCGCGCCTATGGTGCCGGTCGCACCGGGCTTGTTTTCCACCACCACGCTCTGCCCCAGCGTGCCCTGCATCTGCGTGGCCAGCGCCCGCGCCAGCGTGTCGGTCGAACCGCCCGCGGGAAAGGGGACGATCACGTTGATCGGCTTGTCAGGCCAGGCCAGCGCGGGCAAGGCCAACGCGAAACCGGCCAGCAGCGTAAGAGTGCGTCGCAACATGTTGTCTCCTGGGATTATTGTGATCAGTCATCGTACAACTCAAGATGACAGGAACAACCAGGGGTTTTCCCGATGCGAAGCGAGCGGTTGGGAGCTTGGCGCTGCCTGACAGCGCAGACGCGGGCTCAGGGAGAGTTTTTCAACGCCCGCATCGCTCGCGGCCCATGCAACTGGCGTGGCCCAGCAGGGGGGGCACAAGCCAATCGCCGCCGCGCAGCGAGGCTGCCGCCCCTAGCCGGGCGCCCCCCTCCACCGCAGGATGAGAGGGGGGAGACGGGGCGGCCCCTGCCGCGTCAGCGGCTCAGGGGGTGCTCCCTATTTCCAGCGCACGCCGGCGGCGCTCGCGGCTGTTGACCAGATGGGTGCGCATGGCCGCGCGCGCGGCTTCGGGGTCCTGGTCGGCGACGGCCTGGTAAATGCTTTCATGCTCGGCCTGCACGCGCTGCAGGTAGCCGCGCTGCGTCGTTCCCGGCACATCCGCGTCGCTCAGGCGGGCCCGGGGAATGCCATTCACGCCCAGCGTGGCCAGCAGGTCGACGAAACGCGGATTGTGGGTGGCGCGCGCGAGCTCGAGGTGGAACGCATAGTCCTGCGCAGCGCTGTCCACCCCCTGCGCCAGCGCCGCCTGGAACTGCGCCAGGGCTGCGCGCAATGCCTGCAGCTGCGGCTCGGTGCGACGCTGCGCGGCCAGCGCCGCGGCCTCCGACTCCACCGCCACCCGCAGCTCCAGCGTGGCAATCACTTCGTGCAAGGTATCGCGCTGCTGCGTGCTCAGCGCAAACACCGGCGTGCGGCTTTGCGCCTGCACAAAACTGCCCACGCCGTGCCGGGTCTTGACCCAGCCCGACGCCTGCAGGCTGGACAGGGCCTCGCGCACCACGGTACGGCTCACGCCGTAGGTCTGCATCAGCGCCGACTCCGTCGGCAGCTTGGTCTCGGGCGCGATCTGGCCCGCGCGGAACTGCGCTTCCAGCAGCTCGACCAGGCCATGGGCCAGCGAGCGCGGGCGATCGGTCAGGCGCTGCGCCGCCTGCGGGGCGGCGGCGGAAGGCAAAGTCACGGAAGCGGTGTCATGAAATTCAGGCATGGCGCCATCTTATAAGACAACCGTTCTCTAACAGCGCCGGCATACCCGGCAAAGCCCAAAGCGGGCATCCTCATCGTTTCCATGGCGCTCGGGCTACCCGTAACCCATGCAACTGGCGCGCCCCAGCCCAGGGGACACCGAGCAAGGGCCGCCCCGCAGCGATGGTGTCGCCCCTGGCCGGGCGCCCCCCTCC
>JAMNYN010000367.1 GCA_023622805.1 Pseudomonadota bacterium
CTTCACCACGGCGCCGACCACGGCGCGCGCGTCTTCACTGGTTTCCAGGTCCTTGACGAAGCTGCGGTCGATCTTGAGCTGGCGCGCGGGCAGCTGACGCAGGTAGTTCAAGCTGGAGTAGCCCGAGCCGAAGTCGTCGATGGACAGGAAAACGCCGATGCGCGCCAGTCCGTCGAAGGTCCGTTGCGTGGCCTTGATGTCGTCCATGGCCACCGATTCCGTGATTTCACACAGCAACTGCGAGGCGTTGACGCGGTGGCGGATCAGCGCTTCCTCGATGCGCTCGACCAGGCCGTGTTCGCGCAGCTGGTGCGCGGAAATGTTGATGGCCACGCGCATGGCGGTGCCGTTCTTCGCCCATTCGGCGATCTGGCGGCAGGCCTCGTTGATCACCCAGTTGCCCAGGCGTCCGATCAGGCCGAAGCGCTCGGCCAGGCCGATGAACACCGTGGGGCTGACCATGCCGTGCTGAGGGTGCTGCCAGCGCAGCAGCGCTTCCACGCCGCAGATCTGCCCGTCGGTCCCATCGATCTTGGGTTGGTAGTGCAAGCTCAGCTCACCTCGGTCCAAGGCCTGGCGCAGGTCGTTTTGCAGTGCCAGTTGCTCGGCGGCATCCGCGCCCATATGCGGCTCGAACAGCACGTAGTTGCCGCCGCCCGCACGTTTGGCGGCGTACATGGCCGCATCCGCATGGGCCACGAGCTTGCTGCGGTCGCCATGGTCGGGGTGCATGGCAATGCCTATGGAACAGGTGATCTGCAACTGCTTGCCCGAGACTTCAAAAGGTTTGGACAGCGCGGCCAGCACCCTTTTGGCCACGGCCACACTGGCGGCCACGTCGGTCACGCGCTCCAGCAGGATCAGGAATTCATCGCCGCCCACGCGCGCCACCGTATCGCATTCGCGAGCCTCCTGGCGCAGGCGGTCGGCCGCGCCGCGCAGGATGGCATCGCCTGCCGCATGGCTGAACGAATCGTTGATGGGCTTGAAGCCATCGAGGTCCACGAACAGCACGGCCAGGCGTTCGGAAATGCCTTGGTGGTTGGCGCGGTCCTGGCGCGACAGCGCGTGCTGGAGTCGGTCTTCGAACAGCAGGCGGTTGGGCAGGCCGGTGAGGGCGTCCGCAAAGGCGCGGTGCTGCAGTTCGTCGTTGGCGGCTTTGAGGCGGGCATTGCTTTCCTGCAGCGACTGGGTCAGCCGCCGCGCCGTGCTTTGCAGCCGCGCGTCCAGAATCGAGGTGAACAGCGTGCTGATCAGCAGCATACCGGTGGCCAGGAGCACCAGCACGGTCAGGCCCGGGCCGCCCAGCTCGCCCGCGCTCAGGCACACCGCGCCCACAGAAAATTGGGCGGCAGCCATGCCGGTGTAGTGCATGCCGCAAATGGCAATCGCCATCACGAACGATGCTGCCAGTTGGTAGGGCAGTCGCTGGCTGGGCTTGACCTGGCGCAGCAGCTTGAAGATCATCAGCGCCGTCGCCGAGGCCAGCACCGCGATCAGCACCGACAATGCGACGATCAGCGGGTCCCAGACGATGCCTGGCGCCATGTCCATGGCGGCCATGCCTATGTAGTGCATGCCGCTGATGCCCGCGCCCATCACCAAGGCCCCCAGCACCAGGTGCAGGCGGCCGAAATTCCTGCGGCTGGCCAGCTCCAGCGCCACCGCTGACGCGCCCACCGCAGCCACCCAGGACAACAGCGTCATACCGCTGGCAAAACCGATGGCTATGGGCAGCTGGAACGCCTGCATGCCCAAAAAGTGCATGGACCAGATCCCCGTACCCATGACGATGGAGCCCGCGGCCCACCAGGCCAGGCCCACGCGTCGTTGCGAAGTGCGTACGCGCCGCGCCAGATCCAGCGTGACGTAGGAGGCCAGCATGGCGATGACAAATGACGCTGCGACCACAAGCGAGTTGTAGCCGAAGGGCATGAACGTGTTCATTAAGGGAGAAGTTTCCAGAGGGGATCGACAAGGAGCGGCGCACTCCACTGCTGCGGTTCGCACCATGCGCGGGCAAAGCATGGCGGGCCTGCACGGCCAAAAAACGCGGGCCGTGGGGCGCGATAACGGCCTGGAGGCTGGCGTTTCAAGAAGGTTTCATGCAGGACAGGGCGGGGGGAGGAGAAAAATTGTCTCATGCATGGAAGACTTCTTCGCTCACGACGCGAATTTAGCCCCACCCGCAGGGCGCGCAAGGGGGGCGTTGTCGCATGGGCGTCTATTCCCGCCGCGCGTCGGCCCCGGCGCGCGTGCCGGGGTTGCCTGTTTTTTAAGCAGGTATCGCAAACCTAGCACTGGCGCCAGTTTTTGGAGTTATTCCTGCAGTTATGCACAAGCTTGGACCCCTGCCATGGGGATAAGGCGAGTGGCTGATTTTTTCGGCCGGGGCGGCCGGGATCTCGCGGGTTGCGCTGCCGCCAGGCGTGATGCCATGTCCCCGTCAGGCCGAAGGCAGTGCCCCGCCCAGCAGCCGCATGGCATTGCCCTTGAGGATGCCTGGCATCACTTCCGGCTTGAACCCCGCATCCTCGAAATCCTTCATCCAGCGGTCGGGAGTGATCAGCGGGTAGTCGGAGCCGAACAGCACGCGGTCTTTGAGCAAGGTGTTGGCGTACTGCACGAGCTGCTTGGGGAAGTACTTGGGGCTCCAGCCGCTGAGGTCTATCCATACATTGGGCTTGTGGGTGGCCACGCTCAGCGCCTCGTCCTGCCACGGGAAACTGGGGTGGGCCATCACGATCTGCATGTCGGGGAAGTCGATGGCCACATCGTCGAGGTGCATGGGGTTGCTGTACTCCAGCCGCAGGCCGCCGCCGCAGCGCATGCCGCTGCCGATGCCGCTGTGGCCGGTGTGGAAGATGGCGGGCAGCTTGTAGGCGTTGATCACTTCGTAGATGGGCCAGGCCATGCGGTCGTAAGGGTGGTAGCCCTGTACCGTGGGGTGGAACTTGAAGCCCTTGACGCCGTACTCCTTGATCAGCCGCTCGGCCTCGCGCGCGCCCATCTTGCCCTTGTGCGGATCGACGCTGGCGAAGGCCACCATCATGTCGCTGTTCTTTTGCGCGGCTTCGGCGATCTCCTCGTTCGGGATGCGCCGCCGCCCCATCTTCGATTCGGCGTCCACGGTGAACATCACCAGGCCGATCTTGCGCTCGCGGTAATACGCCACGGTTTCCTCGATGGTCGGGCGGCGGCCGTTCTTGAAATACTTGTCGGCGGCGCGGTCGTACTCCTCGCCGTAGTTGTCGAAAGGGTTCCAGCAACTGACTTCGGCATGGGTGTGCATGTCGATGGCGATCAGCTTGTCAAAGTCCATGGAGTGTCTCCGTTGAAGTGTGGTGGGGCCCCATTCCGCGGCGGGCGGCTCAAGGGTAAACACGGGCGAAACGCGTTCTTGCGGCGCTTGAATTAGCTATGTTTCATAACCATAATTCATCGCACAAGGAAAATCAACCATGCAGCACAAAGACATCCAACTCGAGATTTGCGGCGATGAAAAAGAAGTCGCGGTGATCCGGCTGACACGCGGTGCCAAGCGCAATGCGCTGTCCGACGGCCTGATCCTGGCCCTGCGCAATCTCTTCGAGCAACTGCCCGCCAGCGTGCGCGCGGCGGTGATCGACGGTGAAGGGCCGCACTTCTGCGCCGGGCTGGATTTGAGTGAGCTCAAGGAGCGCGATGCCGCGGCCGGCCTGCGGCATTCCCGCATGTGGCATGCCGCGCTGGAGCGCGTGCAATACGGCCCGGTGCCGGTGGTCGCCGCGCTGCACGGCGCGGTGGTCGGCGGCGGCCTGGAGCTGGCCAGCGCCTGCCATATCCGCGTGGCCGACAGCACCACTTTCTACGCGCTGCCCGAAGGCTCGCGCGGCATCTTCGTCGGCGGCGGTGGCTCGGTGCGCATTCCCAAGCTGATCGGGGCGGCGCGCATGACCGACATGATGATGACCGGCCGGGTCTACAACGCCGAAGACGCAGAGCGCGCCGGCTTCGCCCAGTACCTGGTGCCCGAAGGCACGGCCTTCGACAAGGCCTTGGCGCTGGCACAGCGCATCGCGCAGAACGCGCCGCTCACCAATTACGCCCTGATGCACGCCCTGCCGCGCATCGCCGAGCAGCCCGCCGACCACGGCTTTTTCACCGAAGCGCTGATCGCGGGCATTGCGCAAAGCGCGCCCGAGGCCAAGGAGCGTGTGCGCGACTTCCTCGAAGGGCGCGCGGCCAAGGTCCAGAAAAGCTGACCGCCGTCGCCCAGCCCTTCTCTTGTCGCAAGTGATCAACACCATGAACGAGACCCACTCCACCGCGAGCGCCGCGCCGCGCTACCGCCGGCTGCACTTCGGTGTGACCCGCGTCCATCTGCAGGCGGGCGCCGACGGCGTGCGCTACCTGCAGGCCGAGCTGCCGCTGGGGGCCTACGCCCGGCGCGTCACCGACTATCTGCTGCACTGGGCCGAGGCCGCCCCCGAGCGCAGCTTCATGGCCCGGCGCCTGGCCCTGGCCGGCGGCGGCACGGGCGACTGGCAGCATGTGCGCTATGGCGAAGCGCTGGCGGCGGCCCGCAGCATCGGCCAGGCGCTGCTGGGACGGGGTCTGAGCGCCGAGCGCCCGGTGCTGATCTTGAGCGACAACAGCCTGGAGCATGCGCTGCTGGCACTGGGCTGCATCTACGCCGGCGTGCCTTACTGCCCAGTGACTCCGGCCTACGCCACCGCCAGCCAGGACTACGACAAGCTGCGCCATGTGGTGGACACGCTGACCCCCGGCCTGGTCTACGCCAGCGACGCCCAGCGCTTTGGCCCGGCGCTGCAGGCGACCCTGGACGCGAACGTGGAAGTGGTGCTGGGCCAGGGCCGGATCGAAGGCCGGGCCGCGACGGCGTTCGCCGACCTGCGCGCCACCGTCGCCACCGACGGGGTCGACGCGGCCATGCAGGCCACGGGGCCCGACACCATCGTCAAGTTCCTGTTCACCAGCGGCTCGACCAAGCTGCCCAAGCCGGTCATCAACACCCAGCGCATGTGGTGCGCCAATCTGCAGCAGATCACGTTGTCGCTGCCGGTGCTGGCCGAAGCGCCGCCGGTGCTGATCGACTGGCTGCCGTGGAACCACACTTTCGGCAGCAACCACAACGTAGGCCTCACGCTGCAGCATGGCGGCACGCTGTTCATCGACGACGGCAAGCCCACGGCCGCACTCATGGGCGAGACCCTGCGCAATCTGCGCGAGATCGCACCCACGGTGTATTTCAACGTGCCCACCGGCTTTGAAATGCTGGCCGAAGCCATGAAGACCGATGCCGCGTTGCGCCAGAACCTGCTCTCCCGGGTACGCATGTTCTTCTATTCGGGCGCCGGCCTGTCGCAGCCGGTGTGGGACAGCCTGCACGCCACCCAGGAGGCGGAACTGGGCGAGCGCATCGTCATGGGCACGGGCCTGGGCATGACCGAGTCGGCGCCTTCGGCGATGTTCGTCAACAGCACGGAAGTGCGCGCCGGCGATATCGGCGCCCCGGTGCCCGGCATGACGCTCAAGCTGGTCGAGGTGGGCGGCAAGACCGAAGTGCGTTACCGCGGCCCGAACGTCACGCCCGGCTATTGGCGCTCTGAAGCCGCCACCCGCGAGGCTTTCGACGAGGAAGGCTATCTGCGCACCGGCGACGCAGTGCAGTGGATAGACCCGGACAACATCCACCGCGGCCTGAAGTTCGACGGCCGCATCGCCGAAGACTTCAAGCTGTCGACCGGCACCTTCGTGAGCGTCGGCCCCATGCGCGTGAAGATCGTGGTCGCGGGTGCGCCCTATATCCAGGACGCGGTGCTGACCGGGCTGAACATGAAGGAAGTCGGCGCGCTGATCTTCCCCGCGCCGGCCTGCCGCGAGATCAGCGGCCTGGGCCCTGACGCGGCCATGGCCGACGTGCTGGCCAGCCCCGCGGTGCGCCAGCGCATGCAGGCCATCCTCGACCAACTCGCCCGTGAAGCCACGGGCAGTGCCAGCCGCGTGGCGCGCGCCCTGCTCATGGCCGAGCCGCCGTCGGCGCAAAAAGGCGAGATCACCGACAAGGGTTCGATCAACCAGCGGGCCGTGCTCCAGCATCGCGCGGCCCTGG
>JAMNYN010000758.1 GCA_023622805.1 Pseudomonadota bacterium
ACCAGAATCATGCCCAGCGCAATGCTGGGCCCCACGCCCAGCAGCAAGCTGAGCGCAAACGTCACGGCGGGCAAGACCACGAACTGCGCCACAATGCCGACCGCCATGGCCCATGGCATGCGCGTCACCCGGCGGAAATCCTCGATCTTGGTGTCGAGCGCAATGCCGAACATCAAGAAGGCCAGCACCACATTGAGCAGCACGAGCGAGGCGGGATTGAAGTTCAGCCGAATTTCATCGATAGGCAGCATGGGGGTCTCCGTCTGTTTTCATGTCCTGGCCAAGCATCACGCCAGTGCCGCGCAAGCTTCACGCACCGCCGTGCGGTAGGTATCCTTGTGCACGTAATACGCCATGCGCTCGAGCTGCAGATAACGGTAGCCTCCCGTCAGGTCAGGCGAAGGCCCGGCAATGGCCGCCTGCATGCGCCGTGCCGCAGGGGTCTTCCCTTCCAGTCCCTTGAAATAACGCGCCACCAACTCGGCCTGCTCGTAGCGCCCCTGCCAGCCTATGCCGCTGGCCTCTATCATTCCCAGCACCGCCAGCCGGTGATAGCGCGGAGCAAAGATATTCATGTACAGCTGCGGGGCCATGCCCTTCCAGTTCAGGTGCGCGCGATCCATGAACGGGTAATGCAGCGTATAGCCGGTGGCGGCCAGCACCATGTCGTAGTCCTGGCTCTTGCCATCCTTGAAGTGCACCGTGCGGCCCTCGAAACGCGCAATATCGGCCTTCACATGGATATCGCCATGGCCCAGGTGGTGCAGGATGAGCGAGTTCACGATGGGATGGGATTCGTACATCTTGTACGTGGGCTTGGGAAAGCCGAAGCGCGTGGGATCCCCCGTGAACCATTGGAGCACGGTGCTGTCCACTTTCTGCTTGAGCCAGCGCGGCAGCGGGCGTTTGCCACCCAAGGTATCCGCGGGTTTGCCAAACACATACTTGGGCACGAAGTAGTAACCCCGGCGCACGGAAATATCCACGCTCTGGGCGTAATGCACGGCATCCACGGCAATGTCGCAACCCGAGTTTCCAGCCCCCACGATCAGCACACGCTTGCCCTTGAATTGCTCGGCATTCTTGTACTGGCTGGTATGCAGCAGTTCACCGGAAAACTGCCCTTGAAAGGAAGGCATGTTGGGTTCGGCCAGCGTGCCGTTGGCAATCACCACGCCCTTGTAGTCGGCGACTTCCTGCGCCCCCATGCTGTCGCGCAGGGTCACGCGCCACGGCGTATCCGGATCGTCAGGCCGCACCGGAGCCACGCTTTCCACACGCACGTCAAAGCGAAAGTGGCGGCGCAGATCGAAGTGGTCGGCAAACGCACGGAAATAGCGGCACAGCTCACGGTGGCTGGGGTAATCCGCCACGTCATCGGCCATGGGAAACTCCGCGAACTCCGTGGTGCGCTTGCTGGAAATCAAGTGCGCGGACTCGTACACGGTGGAGCGCGGATTCTCGATATTCCATAGACCGCCGACATCGCCATAGGCTTCCAGCCCCTGGAAGGCAATGCCCATTCTTTGCAGATTCCGTGCCCCGGCCAGACCCGACGGCCCCGCGCCGATCAAGGCAATCATGTCCTCGGTGGGCTGCCCCCCGGTCTCGGGCCTTGGCTCGACCTGAACCGCGGCGGCGGTCGGCGCCGGGGTGGTGTGGCTGTCATTGCGCATGGTGATGGTCTCCGTCATTGTTTTGTTCTCGTCATCAGCGTCCCGCCACCGGTTCGCGCTGTTCGGGCCGTCGCGGGGAGGCAGCGCTGCCGGCCTCCAAGCCTGGAATGCTGGTGGCGCCCGGCTCTCCCACCCTCTGCTTGCGCGGCTGGCCGTTGAGCAGTCTGTCGTGCAGCGCTTCCGGCAAGCAGCCCAGCAAACGCGACAGCCAACCGATACGGCGGGGCAGGACAATCGTTTCGCGCCCTTTGGCTACGCCAGCCAGCAAGCGACGCGCCGCGTCATCCGGCTCCATCAGGCCCGGCATGACAAAGGCGTTGCAGGCCGTCAGCGGTGTGCGCAAATAGCCTGGGCAGACCGTGTGCACTCGGACGCGGCTGCCGCGCAGCTCGGCGCGCAGGCTTTGCAGATAGCGGATCAAACCGCCTTTGCTTGCGCAGTAAGCGCCATTGCCCGGCGCGCCACGCCAGCCGGCAATGCTGGCCACGCCCACCAGGGCACAGCCTGCATCGGGCTGGTTTTTCAAGGCCTGCAAAAAGGGCTGGAAGGTAATCACCGGCCCCATCAAATTGATCTCCAGCATGCGGCGCAGCACCGCCAGGTCCTGGCTCTGCGCGGTATCGAAGCCTCCCGCCACGCCGGCATTGGCAATCACCAGATCCGGCACGCCCGCATGGCGTATCCAGTCGCATGCCACCTCCTGCATGGCTTGCTCATCCGACACATCCAGCACATACACCGCGCAACGCTGCGGAGCCAGCGACGCCAACGAGGCAAGAACGGCACTGTCCAAACCCAGCAAGGCGACCTGCCCCCCTTGGGCAATCAGTGCGCGCGCCAACGCCTGCCCCAAACCGCCACAGGCGCCGGTCAGCACTGCGTTGCGAAAGCGGGGCGAGGATGGGGTTGGCAAAAGCATGGAGATCTCGGGTGGAGGTGGCGGATGGGGAGCTGGGCAAGCGGCCACGGCATGCGGTTTCCACTCTATAAGAAGCGCGGAAAATCCCGCAAAATTTTGCCAATTCGTCTCGGAATCTGAGATTTATGCAAGAACCCACCGCCCCCACCGGGCTGCGCCTGTTTGACCTGCTGGAAATCCTGGCGCGCGAGGCCCGCCCTTTGACGCTGGCGGAGACCATTGCCGCCAGCGGCTGGCCCAAGCCCAGCGTGCACCGCCTGCTCAACCAGTTGGAAAGCGGTGGCCTGCTGGCCCGCGAACCCGATGGCCGCCGCTACGCCGTCGCTCCCCGCCTGCTGCGCCTGGCGGAAGCCACGTTGGCAGGCAGCGCCCAGCAAGGCGTGCGCCACGCCGTCCTGCGGCAACTGGTCGCGGATATCGGCGAAAGCTGCAACCTCACCACGCTGTCTGGCGTGGAAGTGGTGTATCTGGACCGCATTGAGTCCGCCTTTCCGCTGCAACTCAACCTGCGCCCTGGTACCCGTGTGCCGATTCACTGCTCCGCCAGCGGCAAGCTAATCCTGGCGCACCTCGCCCCCAGGCAGCGGGCTTTGCTGCTCGATGGCCTGCCGCTGGCGCGCTATACCGGAACCACCCTGGTCACCAGTGCCGCCCTGCACGATGACTTTGCACGCATACGCAAGCAAGGCTATGCCGTGGATGCCGAAGAGTTTGTCGATGGCCTGGTCTGCGTGGCCGTGCCGGTCTTCAGCAGCGATAAGCGCAGCGTGCGCTGCGCAGTCGCCTTGCAGGCGCCGGTGGCCCGCATGACGCTGCAGCAGGCACTGGAAAAAGTGCCGCGCCTGCACGCCGCAGCGCAGGCCCTGGGCCGAACCCTGGCCTGAATGGGCCGGGGCTCGGCATCGGCGCAATCTTGCAGCGGCGCCGCGGGCATCAGCCCCGGAGCAAGGCCGGAGCGGCACGCTCCGTCTGAAAGCCGGAGACGGCCTGCAGCAGACTTTCGGCCTGCTGGCGCAGCCCCTGGGCGGCGGCCGCGCTTTCCTCGACCAAGGCGGCGTTTTGCTGCGTAGTCTGGTCCATCTGCGCCACAGCGTCGCCCACCTGCGCAACGCCCGCGCTTTGTTCGCCGCTGGCCGCGCTGATCTCGCCCATGATGTCCGTCACCCGGCGAATGGCCGTCACGATGTCGCCCATGGTGTCTCCGGCCTGGTCGACCAGCATGCTGCCGCTTTCCACGCGCTCCATGCTGGACGTGATCAATCCCTTGATCTCCCTGGCCGCATCGGCACTGCGCTTGGCCAGCGCCCGGACTTCGGTGGCAACCACGGCAAAACCACGGCCTTGCTCACCCGCGCGTGCCGCTTCCACCGCAGCATTCAGCGCCAGGATATTGGTTTGAAAGGCGATGGCGTCGATCACGCTGATGATGTCGGCAATGCGATGGCTGCTCGCACTGATGCCCTTCATGGTCTCCACCACGCGAGCCACCACCTCTCCGCCTTGCAAGGCCACTTCCGAAGCGCTTTGCGCCAGTTGATTCGCCGTCTGCGCGTTGTCCGCGTTCTGGCGCACCGTCACGTTGAGCTGCTCCATGCTGGCCGCTGTTTCTTCCAAGGCGCTGGCCTGGCTTTCAGTGCGCTGCGAAAGCTCGGTATTGCCCTGGGCAATTTCGCTGGACGCATGGTGCATCTGGACCGCGGCCTGGTGCACGCGCTGCACCAGCTCACGCAAGGACGCGCGCATGCGCTGCAGCTCGGCCATCAAGCCCTGCGCCGCGCCAGCGCTGTGCACTTCCGCCAAATCCCCGCCAGCGACACGGTGCAGGGCATCACGGGCTTCGGCCGGTTCGCCCCCGAGTTCCGCGCGCAGCGTGCGCACCATCACCCACAGCAAGACGGCGGCCACCGCCGCCGCGAACAACGCCAGCGCGGCAGACCACCATTGCATGCGTTGTGCCGCCTTGCGCGTAGCTTGGTGCGAGGCTTCGGCCCCGTCACGCGCCACCTGCAGTTGCTGCAACAGTGCACTGCGCAGCTTGCGCCAAGCCGGAGTTTCCTGCGCCTTGAGCGCAGCCGCGGCCGCATCCTTATCCTGCCCGGCCAGGATGACCACCCTGTCCTGCTCATCGGACTGTGCCTTGCGCAGCGCCTGCATGCTGCCGACCGCCGCCTCCATGGGCGTACCCTGCACAAGCTGGCGCACATCCCCATAAGCCGCGTCATATGCCTGGCGCGCATTGCGCAGGTTGTCCACCGCTTGCCGGTCCGCCGGATCGAGCACGATATTGCGCACGGCTTGCCCGGATTGCAGGCCTTGCGCATACAGCTCCTGCAACTGCGTGACAACGGCCTGATCTTTCCTCAGGTAGTCGTCAAAGTCGGACTGGGTGCGCGTCAAGCCCCACTGACTGCTCAGCAGCGCGAAAACAAAAAGGACTGCAGGCGCAGCCGTACAGAAAATGAGACGAGAGCTAAAGCGCATGGCGAAGCAGCCTGCATCCAATGCACGCGCATTTGATGCAGATCAGAAACAAAATCAGACAATTATGAACAATTTCTAACAACCACCCAAGCATCAAGCAAGGCGCCCGCTGCGGGTCAACAGCGGGCCGGCGCCTGGCGTCGTATTCGAGCGTTGCGTGGATGTGCGCGGGCGGCGGCTTGATAGGCCTCGTCGAACCTGACGCTAGAGAAAATGCAAGGCAGCCAGTTGGCGAAATTTCGCTGCCGCGGGGCTCTCCGATGACGCCATGTAGGCCAGAGACAAGCCAATGGCCCCCGCCGCGGGAACTGTCTCGAAGGGCCGGTAGACAATCCTGTCGCGCATGAACCCCTGCATGACAGAGGGTACAAGGGCCACGCCCAGACCGGTCTCCACCAGCGCCAAAACAGTCTGCACCTGAGTCGCTTCCTGCGTGATGTGCGGCACAAACCCCGCCTGCTGGCAGGCCAGCATGGCCGAACTGTGCAGTCCAGACGCGTCGGTGGCGGCGTACATCACGAAGGACTCGTGGGCCAGATCCGCCAGCTGCAACACCCCTTTGCTCGCCAGCGCATGGCCGCGCGGCAACGCAGCCACGTACTCGTCGCGTTGCAGCGGCAGCAATGTGGCATGCGAGGTTCGCATCAAGGGGACCCGGATCAGCCCGATATCAAGCGTTCTGTCCTCCAGCTGCTGAATGATGTTCACGGAGATGGCTTCACGCAGAACCAACTCGACGCCCGGATATTGCGCCCGGTACAAAGGCGTCAGCTTTTGCAGCAAGCCATAGGTGGCGGAGCCGACAAACGCGATGCGCAGCACGCCCCCGGTACCTTCGAGGGCGTTCGTCGCGGCTTCATGCATCTGCTGGCTGTGAAAAATCAGTTTTCTGGCCTCGACCAGTGCCGCCTTGCCGCTGGGCGTCAGCGAAATTCCAGAAGATTCGCGCAAGAACAGCTTGGTGCCAAGCTCCGCTTCCAGTTTCTGAATGGACACCGTC
>JAMNYN010000228.1 GCA_023622805.1 Pseudomonadota bacterium
GGTGCTGGCGCGCGCGCGGCAGCGGCGCTGGCGTGCCAGCCAAAAAACTGAATCACTTCCTCGCGCCGCGCAAAAGTGTCGCGCCTCCCCAGCGCCATCAGCGCGCGGATGTAGCCGGGCTCGAACAGCAGGTAGCTGGCCAGGGCCGCGCCGCGGGTGTCGTGGGCGTCGGTGGTCACGCCCAAGGTGCGCAGCAGGGTGCGCATGCTGCGCGGCAGGCCGGCCATATGCCGCGCCGCGATGGCGTCCAGCGGCTGGGACGGGGAGATCACCAGCAGTTCCAGCGTGCGCAGATTGCTGCGCGCGCGGACTTCGGGCGGGATCAGGGTCAGGGTGGCGTTGATGCGCTGGGCGCGCTCGACGTCGAGTGCCAGTGCATCAAGAAAAATATTCGACAGCGTATGGCCGGCGATTTGCGCCAGCGTCGGATAAGTGGCCGACGCGATGGGCGCGGCGCTTTCCACCGGGCCCTGCATGCGCCCGGCGCCAATCACCAGCACCCGGTCGGCGCCCAGGTGGATGGCCGGGGCCAGGGGCGCGGTCTGGCGCATGGAGCCGTCGCCGAAATATTCGGTATGGCCATCAATGTCCAGCGGCGAGGCGGGAAAGATGAAGGGAATCGCCGAGGACGCCAGCAGATGGGCATGGCTGATGTGGCCGCTGACCGCTCGCCGCTGGGAGCGCACCCAGGGCTGGAGCTGGGCGTGGGTTTCGTAAAAGCTCACATGCTCGCCCGTTGTAGCTCGATGCGGTCACCGACAGCGCGCGCAAATGCCCCTGGGCGACCAGCGCGGGCAGGCGCGCCAGCGGCACCAGTTCGCTTTGCAGCAGCGCGGCCAGCGGGGCGTTGTCCAGCAGGGAGCGCGGGTGCATGCTGCGCCAGCGGGTCAGGGCCCAGCCCAGTGACAGCATGCTCATCCAGCGCGCGCCGCTGCGCAGCATGCTCAAGGCATCGGCGTGGTAGACGTTTTCGGTATGCAAATGGCTCCAGACACGGGCCAATTTCCGCACGGCGTGGTCGAATTGGTCGGCGCCACAGGCCAGGGCCGCGGCGTTGATGGCGCCGGCCGAGGTACCGGTGAGGATGGGAAAGGGATTGGCCCCATGGCCTTGGCCGCAGTCGCGGCGGATCTGGGCAATTGCTTCGAGCACGCCCACCTGGTAAGCGGCGCGGGCCCCGCCGCCGGTGAGCAGCAGGCCCATGGTCGGGGCAATGACGGGCAAAGGCGCGCCGGGCAGGGCGCTGCTGTCGGGCGATGGCGGGAAGGTGTCGGTCATGGACGCCATCAGTGTGCCGTGGGAGGATGGCGCCGAAACCTGGGCAAACCCGTAATTCAGGCCTTGGCCAGCAGCGTCGCCAGGTCCATGCCGCTGAGCACCACCATTTGCTGGTCGCGTGCATAGATGGCGGCGTTTTCACCCAGAGGCTGCAGGGCCACATACACGGCCTTGGCGGCCGATTCCCGCGTGCGGGCGGCTTCGAGTTCACGCAAGGGCTCGACACCGTGGTGCGCGGCTTTCCAGCGCCGGGCGCTGACCAGCGTGGTCTGGCCGGCGCGTTCCAGGCGGAAATCGACCGGCCCCTGGTTCACGGCCTGTACGGCATAGCCTTCGGCGCGCCAGGCGCTTTCCAGCTGCTGGGCCAGGCTGCGCCAGGGCAGGCTGGCGCATTCGGCCAGCTGGCGTTCGACCTGGGCCGGGCTGAGCGCGCGCAATTGGCGCCAGGCGGCGATGCAGCCCACGACCCACAGCGGTGTGGCCGAGAGGGCTGCAAACGGCGCAATGTGCGCGGGCAGTGCCAGCATGCACAGCAGCGTCACGACGCTGGCCAGCGCAAAGCTGATCCACCAGCGCGAACGCAGCAGCATTGCAAACAGGGAGTTTTGGGCCATCTGGAATTTCACGGGAACCTCGGATCGGTGCAGAGCAGGAAAAAAGCCAAGCCTGCATTGTCCTGCTTCTGGTGCGGACTGCGTACCTTCGATAGACTTCCTGCTCCCCCATAGGAGTGAATCGAGAATGGCAGTCACAGAACAAGAGCTTTTGGCGGCGCTCAGCACCGTGCTGGATCCGCATACCGGCAAGGACTTCGTCAGCGCGCGCGCCGTGCGCAATCTGCAGATCAGCGCGGGGGATGTGGCATTCGATGTCGAGCTTGGTTACCCGGCCAAAAGCCTGGTGCCGCAGCTGCGCAGCCAGTTCGTGGCCGCGGCCAAGAGCGTGGCCGGTGTGGACAACGTCTCGGTGGGCATTACCAGCAAGGTCGTGGCCCATTCGGTGCAGCGCGGCGTGGAACTGCTGGCCGGCGTGAAGAACATCATTGCCATCTCTTCGGGCAAGGGCGGTGTGGGCAAGAGCACCACGGCCGCCAATCTGGCGCTGGCGCTGGCTGCCGAAGGCGCGCGCGTGGGCCTGCTGGATGCCGACATCTACGGCCCCAGCCAGCCCATGATGATGGGCCTCAAGGGCAAGCCCGAGAGCACCGACGGCAAGACCATGGAGCCTCTGGAGAACTACGGCGTGCAGGTCATGTCCATCGGTTTCCTGGTGAACCAGGACGAAGCCATGATCTGGCGCGGCCCCATGGCCACCCAGGCGCTGGAGCAGATGCTGCGCCAGACCAACTGGAAAGACCTCGATTACCTGCTGGTCGACATGCCCCCAGGCACGGGCGACATCCAGCTGACGCTGGCCCAGCGCGTCCCCATGACGGGGGCCATCGTGGTCACCACGCCCCAGGACATCGCGCTGATCGATGCCCGCAAAGGCATCAAGATGTTCGAGAAGGTGGGCGTGCCCATCCTGGGCATCGTCGAGAACATGGCCTCCCATGTCTGCACCCAGTGCGGCCATGTCGAGCACATTTTCGGCGCCGATGGCGGCCGGAAGATGGCCGCCGAATTCGGCATGGACTATCTGGGCGCCTTGCCCCTGTCGCTGCAGATCCGCGAGCAGGCCGACAGCGGCAAGCCCACGGTGGTCGCCGAGCCGGACAGCGAAGCCGCGCAGATCTACAAGCGCGTGGCCCGCGACATGGCCGTGAAGATTGCCCTCAAGGCCAAGGATTTCAGTTCCAAGTTCCCGACCATCACCGTCAGCAAAAATACCTGATTGCGGCGCCCGTCGTCCGCATCCCCAGCCGCCATGGTTTGCCCTGGCGGCTTTTTTGCGCCGAGCCGCCCCAACGCAGAACGCGATGGGGGCTTTGCCCCCAGGCGACCCGCGCAGCGGCGGAGCGTAGGGGCGTCTAAATCCGCTATGGTGGAGCCCATGAATGGATCTTCTGTATGGGCTTTGGGCTGGCGCACTCTGTGGCGCGATCTGCGCGCGGGTGAGCTGCGCCTGCTGATCGTGGCCGTGACGCTGGCGGTGGCGGCGTTGACGGCCGTGGGTTTCTTTGCCGATCGCCTGCAGGGCGGGCTGGAGCGCGACGCGCGCCAGTTGCTCGGCGGCGATGTGGTGGTGGTCAGCGACAACCCGCCGCCGGCCGTGTTCGCCGAGCGCGCGCGGCAATGGGGGCTGCAGAGCGTGGTCACCGCGAGCTTTCCGACCATGGCCCGGGTGCAGGATGCGCAGGGCGGTGCCAGCCGGCTGGTGGCGCTCAAGAGCGTGCCCCTGGGCTACCCGCTGCGCGGCACGCCGGGCGCGGCCGATGCGCCCACGCGCGAGATTCCCGCCTCCGGCGAAGTCTGGGTTGACGCGCCGCTGCTCGAATCCCTGGGCCTGAAAGTGGGCGACTCCCTGCTGCTGGGCGACAGCGCGCTGCGCATAGGCCGCATCCTGGTGCTCGAACCGGACCGCGGCTCGGGCTTCATGAGTTTTGCGCCGCGGGTGATGCTCAATACGGCCGATCTGCCGGCGACGGGCCTGGTGCAGCCGGCCAGCCGCCTGACCTACCGCCTGGCCGTGGCCGGCGCCGAAGGCGCGGTGCGCCAGTTCCAGACCTGGGCCGAAACGGCTGCCACGGCCCGCGAAATGCATGGCGTGCGCGTCGAGTCGCTGGAAAGCGGCCGCCCGGAAATGCGCCAGACCCTGGAGCGGGCCGAGAAATTCCTGAGCCTGGTGGCGCTGCTGGCCGCGCTGCTGTCGGCCGTGGCCGTGGCGCTGGCGGCGCGTGGCTTTGCCAACAACCACCTCGACGCGTCGGCCATGCTGCGCGTGCCTGGGCGTGGCCATAGGCTATGGCGTGCACCATGTATTCGTGCAATTGCTGGCGGGCCTGGTCGATTCCGCCCTGCCGGCGGCCAGCTTCTGGCCCGTGGTCTTCGGCCTGGGCATGGGCATGACGCTGTTGTTCACTTTCGGCCTGCCGCCCGTGCTGCAGCTGGCCCAGGTGCCGCCGCTGCGCGTCATGCGCCGCGACCTGGGGGCGATCAAGCCGGCCTCGTGGCTGGTGCTGACGCTGGGCGTGACCGGTTTCGCGGCCTTGCTGCTGGCCGTGGCCCGCGACGTGAAGCTGGGCCTGATCGCCGTGGGCGGCTTTGGCGGCGCGGTGCTGTTGTTCGCCGGCCTGGCCTGGCTGGCCGTCAAGCTGTTGCGGCGCCTGGTCAATGAATCCACGGCGCCGCGCTGGCTGGTGCTGGCCACGCGCCAGATTTCGGCGCGGCCGGCCTATGCCGTGGTGCAGGTCAGCAGCCTGGCCGTGGGACTGCTGGCGCTGGTGCTGCTGGTGTTGTTGCGCACCGACCTGATCAGCAGCTGGCGCGCGGCGTCCCCGCCGGATGCGCCCAACCGCTTCGTCATCAACATCCAGCCCGACCAGACCCAGGATTTCCAGAAAGTGCTGCGGGACGCGGGCATACAGCGCTACGACTGGTACCCGATGATTCGCGGCCGGCTGGTGCAGGTCAACGGCCGGGATGTCCACCCCGACGACTACAGCGAGGACCGCGCCAAGCGCATGGTCGATCGCGAATTCAACCTGTCCACGGCCGAGCAGGCCCCGGCCCACAACGAGGTGGTCGCCGGCCGTTGGACGCCGGGCGAGAAGCATGCGCTGAGCGTCGAGGAAGGCATTGCCAAGACCCTGGGCCTGAAGCTGGGCGACAAGCTGACGTTCGACATCGCCGGCGTGCAAAACGAAGCCCGTATCACCAGCCTGCGCAAGGTGGACTGGGGCTCGATGCACGCCAATTTCTTCGTGATGTACCCGGTCGACCACCTGGAAGACGTGGCCGTGACCTATCTGGCCGCCTACCGCGCGCCCGAAGTCGCGGGCTTCGACAACGCGCTGGTGCGTCAATTCCCCAACATCACCAATGTCGACATGGGCAGCACCTTGGCGCAGGTGCAGCAGGTGCTGGACCAGGTGATTCGCGCGGTGGAGTTCCTGTTCATCTTCACGCTGGCCGCGGGCCTGGTGGTGCTGTTCGCCGCCGTCACGGCCACGCGCGAAGAGCGCGCCCGTGAATACGCCATCATGCGGGCCGTGGGCGCGCGCGCCAGCCTGCTGCGCCAGGTGCAGCGCGCGGAACTCGCTGGCGTGGGCCTGCTGGCCGGTTTTCTGGCCAGTTGCGTCGCCATGGTCATAGGCTGGGCGCTGGCGCGCTATGCCTTCGACTTTGTCTGGACCGCATCGCTGTGGGTGCCGCTGGTCGGCGCGCTGGCCGGCGCCGTGCTGGCCTGGCTGGCGGGCTGGTGGGGCCTGCGCGAAGTGCTGCGCCGCCCGGTGATGACCACTTTGCGGGATGCGGCGCAGTGAGCGGCGCCGGTCGCGAGACAATATCGCATCTTTTGATTTTTCCGGATTGCCATGCAGATTGAAGAAAAGCCGCCGTTTGACACCCCCTTTGAATGGATAGGCGGCGAAGCCCCCATTCAGCGGATGGTGGACCGCTTTTACGACCTGATGGAGCTCGAGCCGGCCTACACCGAGCTGCGCGCGGCCCATGGGCCTGAGCTGGCGAATGCGCGCCAGAAGCTGTTCTGGTTTCTCTGCGGCTGGATGGGCGGCCCCGACTATTACCAGGAGCGCTTCGGCCATCCGCGCCTGAAGATGCGCCACATGCCGTTCGCCATCGGCACCCGCGCGCGCGACCTGTGGGGGGCCGGCATGGACCAGGCCAGGCGCGAGACCGGCGTACCCGACGTGTTGCGCGAGCGCCTGACGAAGAGCTTCATGGGCACCGCTGACTGGATGAGGAATCAGAACGGCTGTCCAGGCGCTTGACCTGCTTGCGATCCGACGCGGCTTGGTTACCATGACGGTCTAAGCACTTGATACAAGTCGTGTGAAAGGTTTTTATGGGCGGATTCGGCTGGGCAGTGTTGGCGGTGGCAGTGGGGGTCGTGGCCTGGGCGGTCACGGCCTACAACCGTCTGGTGGTGGCGCGCAACCGCATCGCCAATGCGTTCGGGCAAATCGATGTGCAGCTCAAGCGCCGCCACGATCTGGTGCCCAATCTGGTCGAAGTGGCGCGCGGCTACATGGCCCATGAGGCCAATACGCTCGAAGCCGTGATCCAGGCGCGCAACGCGGCCAGCAGCGCCGCCAGCCAGGCCCGGGCCAAGCCCGCCGATGCGGCGGCCATAGGCATGCTGTCGCAGGCCGAGTCGGTGCTGGGCGCGCAGCTGGGGCGCCTGATGGTGCTCAGCGAAGCCTATCCCGAACTCAAGGCCGATGCCCACATGCTGCGGCTGGCCGAGGAAATCACCAGCACCGAGAACCGTATCGGCTTCGCACGCCAGGCCTATAACGACCAGGTGCTGGAATTCAACAACCTGGCCAGCCAGTTCCCCGACCTGCTGCTGGCGCGCAGCCTGGGATTTCCCGAGGCGGCCATGCTTGCCTCCACCACCAGCGCCGCCGAGCGCGCCGTGCCGCAACTGCGCTTCTGATCGCCGGGTTTTGCTGTCATGAAGTTCTGGCGCCACCAGGATGAGGCGCGCAGCGCCACCGGTCGCCTGCTCTGGGGCTTTGCCCTGGCTGTGCTGCTGCTGGTGGGCGCCGTGCATGGCGGCCTGGTGCTGGCCTGGCTGAGCCTGTCCTGGTTGCTGGGCGGCGACTGGCCTTTTCCCGCGGGCTTCGCGGCCGTGAACATCGGCATGACCCTGTTTCTGGTGCTGGGCGGCTGGTGGGTGGAAACCGACCAGCTGCGCGCCGGCGGACTGCGCCTGGCCGAGCGCATAGGCGCGCGCGAAGTGCGCACCGAGCGCAATCTGGCCGAGCAGACGTTTTCCAACGTGGTGCAGGAGCTGTCCGTGGCGGCCCAGATGCGCGCGCCCACCGCCATGGTGCTGCCGCGCACCGATGCCATCAACGCCTTTGCCGCAGGCTGGGACGAGGACGATGCCATCATCGCCGTGACCCAGGGCGCGCTCGACCATTTGAACCGCGAAGAACTGCAAGGCATGGTGGCCCATGAGCTGAGCCATCTGCACGAGGGCGACACGCGCCTGAAGATGCAGCTCGCCGGCATGGTCTACGGGCTGGAGCTGGTCTACCAGTTGGGCGAGAGCATGTGCGAGCGCGGCGGCCTGATGTGGTGGTTCGGTTGGGTGATCAAGGCCGCGGGTTTCGCGGGCTGGCTGGCCGGTCGCTGGCTCAAGGCCGCGGTATCGCGCCAGCGCGAATACCTGGCCGACGCGCGTGCCGTGCAGTGGACGCGCAGCAAGGACGGCCTGGGCGGCGTGCTGCGCAAGGTCATGGGCCAGCGCCAGGCCGCGGGCTACGACGTGCGCGGCAGCCAGTACGCGCTGGGCCACCATGCGGTGCAGCACATGCTGCTGGTCGACGTGCAAGGCAGCAGCCGCTGGGCCGAGCGCCTGGCCACCCATCCTGCCCTGGCCGACCGGGTGCGACGCATCTACGGCCGGCCCATGCCCCCGCTGAGCGTTTAGCCGGGCTGAGACTCCAGCAATACCACCAGGGCGCCCGCGCCGCCATCGGCGGGGCGCGCCTGGACAAAGGCCAGGACTTCCTGTTTCTGCACCAGCCAGCTGTGCAGCCGGCCCTTGAGCACCGGCGTGCGTCCGGGCGAACTCAGGCCTTTGCCATGCACCACGCGCACGCAGCGCGCACCCTCATCCTGGGCGTGGCGGATGAATTGCCCCACGGCGTCGCGTGCTTCGTCGGTGCGCAGACCGTGCAGGTCGAGCTGGCGCTGAATGCGCCAGTGCCCGGCCCGCAGCCGGTGCGTGACATCGCTGCCTATGCCGGGGCGGCGGTAGCTGAGCTGGCCGTCACTGTGCAGCAGGCTGCTGGCGGCGTCGAATTCGTCGCTGATGGCTTCGCCCAGCAGCACGGGCTCGTCCAGGGGCTGCGCAATGGGCAGGGGCAGGGCGCTGGTGCGCAAGGGCTCCAGGCGGCCTGCGCCATGGCGCAGCGGCAGCACGGCGCCTACGGCCTGCAGGAACAGCGCGTGGTCCGAAGCCGGGCGCAGTGCCTGGCGGCGCGCTTCCTCGGCGGCGAGCGCCGCCTGTCTGGCCGCATGCGCCAGGGCATTGCGGACAGGTTTGAGGTCTTGGAGGGATTTCACGCGCATGGGGCGTTTTTATCCCAAGATGGGCGGGCTGGAGGCCCGTGGCCTACATACCCCGCCAATCGCCCTGCGTTTTTACAGCAATCCCTGCTCGGCCATGGACAGGCTGGCGCCCGGCGCGACGATGATGTGGTCCAGCACCCGCACGTCGACCAGGGCCAGGGCGCTGCGCAGCGTCTGGGTCAGCGCCAGGTCGGCCGGGCTGGCCTGGACGGAGCCGCTGGGGTGGTTGTGGGCCAGCACCACGGCCGCGGCCTGGTGGCGCAGCGCGTGCAGCACCACTTCACGCGGGTAGACGCTGGTTTGCGTCAGCGTCCCGCGAAACATCTCTTCCATGGCGATCAGCCGGTGCTGGCTATCCAGAAACAGCACGGCGAAGACTTCATGGCCTTTGGCGGCCAGTTGCAGCTGCAGGTAGTGCTTGACGGCCTGCGGGCTGTCGAACAGGTCGCGCTCGCGCAGGCGCTGGGCCAGCGCGCGCCGCGCCAGCTCCAGCACGGCCAGCAATTGCGCGCGCTTGGCCGGCCCCAGGCCTTTGATGCGCGCCAGATCGGCGTTCCGGGCCTGGAGCAGGCCGGCCACGCCGCCAAAGCCGCCGTCCGCCGGGGCATCGAGCAGCTCCTGCGCCAGCTGCAGCACGCTTTTGCCGGCGATGCCGGTGCGCAACACAATCGCCAGCAGTTCGGCATCGGCCAGGGCGGCGGGGCCGCGGGCCAGCAGTTTTTCGCGCGGCCGGGCATCGCGCGGCAGGTCTTTGAGGGGCATGGCACACGCTCCTGCCATGCGGGCGGCGGTGGCTTGGGGGTGCGAATTGCAGGCCATCGACAAGCCACCGCGTGGGGGCATGGCCGGGTTTCTACAATAGACACCAGTTTACCGAGACTCCAATGACCACTAGCGCACACCCCACTCAGGATTCGCAGACCACCGTCCCCACGGTGCAGGCGGGATCGTTCTTGACTCTGCACTACCGTCTGGCCGGCCCGGCTGGCACGGTGATCAACACTTTTGACGCCAAACCCGCGACCCTGTCGCTGGGCGCGGGCGAACTGACGCCCGCGGTCGAGCAGCGCCTGATCGGCCTGAAAGAAGGCGTGCGCACCACGTTCGAGCTGCCCGCGGGCGAAGCCTTTGGTGAGCGCAATCCCGAAATGCAGCAGTGGGTGGCGCGCAAGCTCATGAACGAGCTGGGCGACCCCTACGAGAAGTACACCGCCGGCGACGTGGTGCAGTTCCCCACGCCCGACGGCCTGGGCAGCTATGCCGGCGCCGTGGTGCAGGTGCGTGAGGACGGCGCGGTGCTGTTCGATTTCAACCACCCGCTGGCCGGCCAGCCTGTCACCTTCGAAGTGCAAATCATCGGAGTACTGTAAGTCATGTCCAAGCCCCAGGAAATCGTGCTCGCCGAGCCGCGCGGCTTTTGTGCTGGCGTGGACCGGGCCATCGAAATCGTCGAACGCGCCATCACCAAGTTTGGCGCCCCGATTTACGTGCGCCATGAAATCGTGCACAACACCTTCGTGGTCAACGACCTCAAGTCCCGGGGCG
>JAMNYN010000603.1 GCA_023622805.1 Pseudomonadota bacterium
GCAAGGCCGCAATGGTGATGGCGATGGTCGTCAAGACCCCTTGCATGAGGACGGGCAGGTAGTCCACCGCATCGCTGAAAAAAGTGTCGAACATTCAGTTGCCTTGGCAAAAAGGAACAGGGTCCGCGCGGCCTTTGCACCCGGCAGGGCGGGGCACGCGCAGGCGGGGGAGCGCGTTACTGCGGCACGCCCCACTTTTTCAGGATCTCGGCCAGCACGCCGTTTTGCTTGATCTTGGCGACGGCGGTGTTGAGCTTGCCCAGCGTCTGGGTGTCGCCCTTGCGCACGGCCAGGGCGATGTCGGTGGCCAGCAGGCTCTGGTAGCTATCGACCAGGCGCACCTGCTTGGCGGCGGACATGCGCACCTGGTAGGCCACGACCGGGCCGTCGCCAAAGCCGGCGTCCAGGCGGCCCAGGGCGATGTCGCGCACCATGTCGGACATGGTGTCGTACATCTTCAGTTCCTTGAATCCCTGGACGGCCTTGAGCGGCTCGACATAGGAGGTGCCCATTTGCACGCCCACGACCTTGCCCTTGAGGTCGTCGTAGTTGCGATAGGCCTTGGTGTCGTTCATGGGCACCAGCAAGGCTTCCTTGTAGGTCAGCACGATGTCGGAGAAGTCCACCACTTCGGCGCGCGCGGGGGTCTTGGCGAAGGCCGACGAGATCATGTCGATCTTCTTGGTCTGCAGCGACGGGATCAGCGTGGCGAAGGGGATGCCCGAGATCTCGGGCGTGAGGCCCAGTTCCTTGCCCACCGCCTGGGCCACTTCCACCATCACGCCTTCGAGCTGATTGGTCTTGGGGTTGAGGAAGTTGAAGGGCACGGCGGTCGGCGTCGCGCCGACCTTGATGACTGCCGGCTGGGCGTGGGCCGAGGCAAAGGCAAAGGCCACGCAGGCCGCAGCCAACAGCGATTTCGGAGCAATTTTCAACATGAGAGGCTTTCAGTGGTTGGATGTTTGCGGAACACATCGGTCGGCGGTTGTCGTATTGCTATTCAATACGCATGAATTGCTTAACGATTCATTGCTGCAATGGTAGTCAAGAATGCCTGGCTGCATTCGGCATTTTTTCGGGAAAAAATAAGTGATTTCCCTTGGATTCATGGGTTTTGGTGCGATTCCGCAGCCCGCCAGTGCAATGTTGCGGCGTATTTCTATACAGTAGACGTATATCTTTTAGCGATACCACCATGAGCACTGTGAACCCGGAATCGTCGACCCTGTATGTGCAATCGCTGGCCACTGGCGTGTCGGTGTTGAAAGCGTTCAATACCGAGCGCTCGTCCATGAGCCTGCCGGAGATCGCCGCGGCGGTCGGCATCTCCAAGAGCGCGGCGCAGCGCTTTGCGTTCACGCTGGAAGCGCTGGGACTGCTGAACAAGGACCCGCACTCGAAGCGCTACTCGCTGTCGTCGCTGAACCTGGACGCGGGCTACCAGTACCTGCAGTCCCATCCCCTGCTGGACCGCGCCAATCCCTATCTGCTGGACCTGAACCAGCGCTCCGGCGAGACGGTGAATCTGGCCGAGCCCGCGGGCGACAACATGGTCTACATCGGGCGCTTCTCCAGCCTGGTGCGCCTGATCATGCACATGCCCATAGGGCAGCGCATTCCCATGTTCTGCGCCTCTACGGGCCGCACCTATTTGTCCGGCCTGTCGGACGATGCGGCGCACGCCATCCTGTCGCGCAGCGACCGGGTGCGCTACACGCCGAAAACCGAAACCAATGTCGATGCGCTGATGGCTATCGTGCAGCGCGCGCGCGAAGACGGCTTTGCCTACTGCGACGAGGAGTTCTACCGCGGCGATCTGGCCCTGGCGGTGCCGGTGCGCGACGGGGCGGGCAACATCATTGCCGGGCTCAATCTGTCCGTGTCGTCGACGGAATGGACCGCCAAGCGCGCGATCGCCAAATTCGTGCCGCTGATGCTGGAGACGGCGCGCCTGATCTCCACCACGCCGCCCAATGTGGCGGCGCAGCGGCCGTTTCGCACGGAGCTGCGCATACCGCGCGGCGAGGGCGGGTCGGCCGCGGGGGCCTAGGGCAGATCACTGCACCGCACGCGCTCCCGTATAGACCTTGCGCACGCGCTTGACGTTGCACATCAGCTCGTAGGCAATGGTCTGCGCACGGGTGGCGACTTCGTTGACGCTGATGTGTTCGCCCCAGAGTTCGACCGGGCTGGAGACCCCACAGCCGGGCAAGTCCGTGAGGTCGACCGCGAGCATGTCCATGGAGACCCGGCCGACGAGGGTCGAGCGTGTACCGGCGATGGCGACGGGGGTGCCGCTGCCGGCTGCCCGGGGATAGCCGTCCGCATAGCCCATGGCGACCAGTCCTATGCGCATGGGGCGCTCCGCGGTGAAGCTGCCGCCATAGCCGATGCAATCGCCAGGTGCAATGTCGCGCACCGCGAAAACCTCGCTTTCCAGGCGCATCACGGGCGACAGCGTCGTGCCGGGTTGGGGCAAGGGGCTGGCGCCATACAGCGCGATGCCACAGCGGCCCCAGTCCCGGCGCGCCTCGCGCCAGGCCAGGATGCCGGCGGAGTTGCACAGGCTGCGCTCGCCGGCGAGAGGCTCGGTGGCCGTGTCGAAGGCGCGGATCTGTTCGCGGGTCACGTCAACATCTGGCTCATCGGCGCGCGCGAAGTGCGTCATCAGCACAATGTCGCTCACGGCCGCGCAGGCGCTCAGGCGTGCGTGGGCATGGCGGATGCAGTCCAGGCCAAAGCCCGCGCGCCGCATGCCGCTGTCGACCTTGAGCCAGACCTTGAGGCTTTTCGCCGGCAGCTTGGCATGCTCCAGCATCCGCAGCTGCTCTTCGTGGTGCACCACGCTCCACAGCCCTTGCTGTTGAAACTGCCGCAGCTCCTGCTCGGAGAAAAAGCCTTCGAGCACCAGGATGGGCGATGCGATGCCGCTGTCGCGCAAGGCCATGGCCTCGTCGCCGAAGGCGACGCCGAAACCGTCGGCCTCGGGCGCCAGGTGCCGCGCGCATGGCAGGGCGCCGTGGCCGTAGGCATCGGCCTTGAGAATGGCCAGCGTGCGACCGCCATGCTGGCGGCGCGCCAGGCCGTAGTTGTGGGCGAGCGCGGCCAGGTCGATGACGGCGCGGGCAGGGCGGCTCATGCGGACACCGGCAATGCGTGGCGGGCGCGTGGCGCGGCGCGAGCGTAGCGGTCCAGCGCCAGGCCGGCCGGGTTGATGGCGGGCGTGCAGCCGGTGATGATGTCGGCCATCAGCTTTCCCGAGCCGCAGGCCATGGTCCAGCCCAGGGTGCCGTGTCCGGTGTTCAGGAACAGGTTGGGATAGGACGTGCCGCCGATGATGGGCGTGCCGTCCGGCGTCATGGGGCGCAATCCGGTCCAGAAAGTCGCCTGCGCCAGGTCGCCACCGGGGAAGAGGTCGCGCGTGACCATCTCCAGCGTGGCGCGCCGCGCGGGGTTCAGGCGCAGGTCGAAACCACTGAGTTCCGCCATGCCGCCGACACGGATGCGCTCGTTGAAGCGGGTGATGGCAATCTTGTAGGTCTCGTCCAGCACGGTGGAGACCGGGGCGAGGGATGCGTCGACCATGGGAATCGTCAACGAGTAGCCCTTGACGGGATAGACGGGAAGGTTCAGGCCCAGGGGTTGCAGCATGTCGCGCGAATAGCTGCCCATGGCCAGCACATAGCGATCGGCCTGGATCAGCTCCTGGCCCACTTTCACGCCCAGAATGCGGCGCCCGTCGCTGGCGAGCGCGCTGACCTGCTGGCCAAAGCGAAACTGCACGCCGTTTTGCTGTGCCAGCCGGGCGAGTTCGCGGGTGAACATCTGGCAGTCGCCGGTCTCATCGCCTGGCAGGCGCAGGCCGCCGGTCAAGGGGCTGCTGGCGAAGGCCAGCGCCGGCTCCGCGGCCGCCACGCCAGCCGCATCGAGCAGCTCGTAGGCCACGCCGCATTCTTCCAGCACGGCGATGTCGCGCCGGGCGGCTTCGAGCTGGGCCTGCGTGCGGAACAGCTGCAGCGTGCCGCCCGTGCGCTGTTCGTACGCTATGCCCGTGGATGCGCGCAGATCACGCAGGCAGTCGCGGCTGTATTCGGCGACGCGCACCATGCGCTCCTTGTTGACGGCATAGCGCTGCGGGGTGCAATTGCGCAGCATGGCCGCGATCCACTGCAGTTGCCACAGGCTGCCGTCCGGGCGCACGGCCAGGGGCGCGTTTTTTTGAAACATCCACTTCAAGGCTTTGAGCGGAATGCCGGGCGCCGCCCAGGGTGCGGAGTAGCCGGGCGAGACCTGGCCGGCGTTGGCAAAACTGGTCTCCAGCCCGGCGCCGGGCTGGCGGTCCAGCACGGTGACTTCCGCCCCGGCCTGCGACAGGTAATAGGCCGTGGCCGTCCCCACCACCCCACTGCCCAAAACAACGATTTTCATGGAGAAGTCCACGGTAGCCAATGAATTTTTGGACTATAAAGCCTATGATCTTGTGTTTTTAGCGGAAGTTTTGCGGTGTTTCCGCGTATTTCACTGTTCAAATCAGAATTTATAGCGAAAGACCGTGGAATGAATGACCTGGATAAATTGGATCTCAAGATCCTGTCCCAGCTGCAGAAAAATGGGCGCGTCTCCATCACCGAACTGGCGGAGTTCATCGGCCTTTCCGCCTCGGCCTGCGCGGAGCGGGTGCGCCGGCTGGAGCGCGACAAGGTCATCACCGGCTACCACGCGCGCGTCAGTCCCGAGGCCGTGGGCAAGGCCCTGCTGGTGTTCGTGGAGATCAAGCTGTCGACGAAGTCCGAGGAAGTCTTCGAGCGCGTCAAGCAGGAATTGCTGCTGGTGCCGGAAGTGATGGAGTGCCACCTGGTATCGGGCGGCTTTGACTACCTGGTGAAGTTCAGACTGCGTGGCATGGCCGAATACCGCCAGTTGCTGGGCTCCATCCTGAAGCGGCTGCCGGTGGCGGCCGAATCGCACAGCTATGTGGTGATGGAAGAGATCAAGGACGATCTCTCGCTGCACCTGGGCTGAGTGCGGCAATCAGCGCTGCACTACACCGCCGCCTCGACCCCCAGCACCGCGGCCACGCGCGAGGCCATGTCGGCCTTGACGTAGATGCCCGTGGTGGAAATGTCCGCATGGCCCAGCAGTTGCTGCACCACGGCCAGGTCCTTGCCGCTGGCGCGCAGCGACTGGTGGGCGAAGGTGTGGCGCAGCCAGTGGGCCGAGGCCTTGAGGAAATCGGTCTGGGCCGCGCCGGGCTGCTCCTGCACCTGGCGGAAAAATCCCTTGAGCACGCCGTGCAGCCGCGCCGCCGACAGGGCGCCCGTGGCGTTGGCTTCGCGCCTGGCGTTGGAGGCCAGGTCGCCCACGGTGCCGGGGTGGCCCATGGCCAGGCGCTCGTCCAGAATGCCCAGCAGGGGGCAGTCGCTCTTGGGAATGTCGGCGTAGCTCGATAGCTGGCCCGAGGCGATCAGCGCCAGCCGGTCCCGGTAATGGGCTTCGAGCGCCTGCAGCGTTTCGGGCTTGAGCGGCACCATGCGCTCGCGCTGGCCCTTGCCCGAGAATTTCAAGGCCCAGATGTCGGACTCGTTGGTGGCCAGGCGCACGCGTTCTATATGGCCCCAGCTCATGTTGACGGCTTCGGCGCGGCGCAGGCCGGCGGTCTGCAGCAGCAGGATGGCGGCGCGCAGCCGGCGTTTGACCGGGCCGTCGGCCATGTTCTGCAGGGTGGTGCGAATGGCTTGCAGGGCTTCGTTGGAAAACGAGCGCATGACGTCCATTTGCATGTCCCGGCGCTTGCTGCCGCGCACGCTGGCCACGGCGTTGGCGTCCAGGTAGCCGCTGGCATGCCAGTCGCGGTACATGGTGGCAATGGCGCTCATGGTCTGCTGGATGCTCAGGTCGCCCAGGGGCCCGCGCAGGGGCCGCCAGTCGGGCGAGCCTTTGGTGACCGGCGCTTTCTGGCACCAGTGGGCCGGCGGGGCGCGCAAGAAAGCCTTGAAAGCGATGAAGTCCTCGGTGGCCAG
>JAMNYN010000408.1 GCA_023622805.1 Pseudomonadota bacterium
ACGCGCAGGGCCACGCTGTCGTCGAGCGCCAGACGGGCCATCTGGCCCACGGTCATTTCCGCCGACAGGCCGCTGCGGCCGGTCAGCTCATCGCCCGGCGTGCCCCACAGCGGGGCCATGCGCGGAAACAGCACAAACAGCACCAGCATCACCGGTGCGCCCCAGAGCGCGAGCTTGCCCGCAATGCGCAGCGAATCGCTCAGCGGCGGGCGGCCCACGGGCAAATGGGCGTTCACCACCGCCGTCAGCAGGCCCAGCAGCGCGACCAGCATGGCCGCGGCAATCGCCAGCGACTGCGAGTAGAAGAAGTGGCTCAGCAGCGTGAAGAAGCCGAGAAAAAACACCACCACCGCGTCGCGGCGCGCGCGCATTTCCAGGGTTTTGAGCGCCAGAAGCAGCACGATCAGCGTCACGCCGGGATCGCGCCCCAGCAGGCTCTTGTGAGTGAACCAGGTCGCGCCCACGGCCAGCGCGAGCAGCGCGGCCAGCACCCAGCGGCCGGGCAGGGGCCGGGCATGCCAGGCCAGGGCGCCGCGCCACAGCAGCAGCAGCGCGGCCAAGGCCGTGGTCCACCAGGGCAGGTGGCTGGCGTGGGGCGCAATCACCCAGGCCACGATGCACAGCAGGAACAGGCTGTCGCGGGCCTCGCGGGGCAGGGCGTCCAGGCGTGAGAGCAGTGTCATGGCGTGGCTTCGGGGGCGCACAGCGCCAGGGCTTCCAGGCAGCGCTGGCGGTGGGCGGTGCCGCTGTCGGGTGCCAGGTGGGCGCCGCCGGGCAGGCGCAGGCCCCAGCGCAGGCCCTGGTGGTCGGCGGCCAGCACCCAGGCCGTGAGCCGGGAGATGCCGGCTTCGGTGTCGGCCAGGCCCGTGGCCGCGGCGTCCAGCCACAGCAGACCCGGCTGGGCCTGCGGGCGGTCGCGGCTGACCAGCGCATGGCTGCCCGCGGCCAGGGCCTGGGCGGCTTTTTTCCAGACCACCTGCTTGAGCGGGTCGCCGCGCCGGTAGGCCCGCACGCCGTCAAAGTCTTCGCCGCCGATCGCGCTGCTGCCCGCGCGGCCCGCTTCCTGGATCTGGGCCGGCGGCAGGGGCGGCGGCGTGACTTCGGCCTGCGGGTAGACCAGCAGCTGCGTGGCCGGGCGCAAGAGGCTCCAGGCGCGAAAACTGCCCAGCGGAAAGCGGGTTTCGGCGGTGATCAGCGGCAGGGCATGCCAGCCCCGGCGCTGGGGCACAAAGGCCAGCTCCACCACGGCAGCGGCCTGGGCGGGTACATCCGTCCAGGCCCATTGCGGCGCTTCGCTCACGGCCAGAGCAATGCCGTGGCGCGTGCGCGCGCCGGGGTTGTCGAGGTGGATGCGCAGCGCGCAGCGCTGGCCCGCAAACACCGGCTCGGGCGGCTGCAGCTGCAACTGTAGGCCGCGCAGGTTGGCGTGGCCCACGAGCATGCCGGCGGCCGCGCTGCCGGCCAGCAAAAAGGTCAGCAGATAGCCCAGGTTGAGCTGGTAGTTGATGCTGGCGACCAGCAGCACGGCCAGCGTCAAGGCCAGCATCCAGCCGGCGCCGGTCGGCAGGATGTAGACATTGCGCTGGGTCAGGCGCAAACCGTCGCTGCGCGGCAGGCGCGACTGCCACCAGCGCAGCAGCCGCTGGCGCGGGCTGGTCGGGCGCTTCATGGCAGGGGCGTGGCCTCGGCCATGGCGCGCACCTGTTCGATGGCGCCGCGCCCCGCATGCACCGTGGGCACCAGGCGATGGGCCACCGTCTGCGCCAGAATCGCCTGCACGTCGTCGGGAGCGACATAGTCGCGTCCGCTGATCAGCGCCTGGGCCTTGGCCGCGCGCAGCAGGCCTATGCCGGCGCGTGGCGACAGGCCCTGGACAAACCAGTGGCCCGAGCGCGTGGCCGCGATCAAGTCCTGCACATAGTGCAGCAGCGCGTCCGAAGCATGGACGGCCAGCACCTGGGCTTGCAGCTGGGCCAGTTGCGCGGTGTCGATCAGCGGCCGCAAGGTGTCGAGCATGGCGCGCCGCCCGTTGCCCTTGAGCAGTTCGCGCTCGGCGGCGCGGTCGGGGTAGCCCAGGGAGATGCGCATCAGAAAGCGATCGAGCTGGCTTTCCGGCAGGGCGAAAGTGCCCAGCTGGTCCAGCGGGTTTTGCGTGGCGATGACGAAAAAAGGCTGGGGCAGGCGGTGGCTGCGGCCTTCGACGGAAACCTGCTGCTCCTCCATGGCTTCGAGCAGGGCACTTTGCGTCTTGGGGCTGGCGCGGTTGATTTCGTCGGCCAGCAGCAACTGGGTGAACACCGGGCCCGGGTGGAACTGGAAGTTCTCCTGCCCGCGGTCATAGATGGACACGCCCGTGAGGTCGCTGGGCATCAGGTCGGCGGTGAACTGCACGCGCGAGAACTGCAGGCCGAAACTGTGGGCCAGTGCATGGGCCAGCGTGGTCTTGCCCACGCCGGGAACGTCTTCGATCAGCAGGTGGCCGCCGGCCAGCAGGCAGGCCACGCAGTCCTGGACCTGGGCGGCTTTGCCCACAATCACCGTGTTAAGCTGATTCAGGAGCGATTGGATGTGGTGCTGTGCTTGCATGGCACGACGTTAGCCGAAAAAACGACCCTGGAGATATGACAGTGGGCAAGACGGGCTATTTCACCCATAAAGAATGCTGGAAGCACGAGATGGGCCCCGGGCATCCTGAGTGCCCGGCACGGCTGGATGCGATCGAGGACCGGCTGCTGATCAGCGGCGTGGCCGACGCGCTGGAGCGCCGCGACGCGCCCTGCGCGCCCATGGCGGATATCGCGCGGGCGCACGACAGCCAGTACCTGGAGGCCTTGCATGCGCGCTGCGACCAGATCGAGCAAGGCCTGCTGATCGGCGGCGCGCCCTATGCTCAAATCGATGTCGACACCGCCATCAACGCCAGCACCTGGTCGGCCGCCCTGCACGCGGCCGGCGCAGCCGTTGCGGCCACCGATGCCGTGATGTCGGGCGAACTCGAAAACGCGTTCTGCTCGGTGCGCCCGCCGGGCCACCATGCCATGCGCAGCCAGGCCATGGGCTTTTGCTTTTTCAACAATGTGGCGATCGCGGCCCTGCATGCGCTCGAGCACCATCACCTCAAGAGGGTGGCCATCGTCGACTTCGACGTGCACCACGGCAACGGCACGGAAGACATTCTGGCCGGTGATCCGCGCGTGCTGATGGTGGGCATCTTCCAGCACCCCTTCTTTCCTTTTTCCGGCGACCAGCATCCCGCGGCCAACATGGTCAACGTGCCGCTGCCGGCCTATACCAAGGGCATGGATATCCGCGAAATCGTGGAGATGATGTGGATTCCCCGGCTCGAGGCCTTCAAGCCCGAGATGATCTTCATCAGCGCGGGCTTCGACGGCCACCGCGAGGACGACATGGGCCAGTGGGGCATGAACGAGCAGGACTATGCCTGGATCACCAGCCGCATCAAGGACCTGGCCCGGCGCTTTTCCAAGGGCCGCATCGTGTCCTGCCTCGAAGGCGGCTACGCCATGAGCGCGCTGGGCCGCAGCGTCGAAGCCCATTTGCGGGTGCTGGCCGATCTTTGAGAACCTGTTCCGATTTCACTCTTGACCCTGGTGTAGCCATGACTGCTGTTTCTTCCTCCGTCCCCGGCGCCCCTGACCCGTTGGTGCAGGTAGAGCGCGATGTGCGCGGCGTCTTCACCCTGACCCTCAACGACCCGGCGCGCTTCAACGCCCTGGGCAGCTCCATGCTGGCGGCCTTGCAGTCGGCCATAGCCACGGTAGCCGCCGACGCTGGCGCGCGGGTGCTGGTGCTGGCCGCGCAGGGCAAGGCGTTTTGTGCCGGTCATGACCTCAAGGAAATGGCGGCGAACAGCGATCTGGCCAGCCACCAGGCGCTGTTTGCCCAGTGCAGCCGGATGATGCTGAGCCTACAGAAGCTGCCAGTGCCGGTGATCGCCAAGGTGCAGGGCATGGCCACGGCGGCCGGCTGCCAGCTGGTGGCGCAATGCGATCTGGCCGTGGCCAGCAGCGCGGCCAGCTTTGCCACCAGCGGCATCCGCTACGGCCTGTTCTGTTCCACGCCCAGCGTGCCCCTGGTGCGCAATCTGCCGATCAAGAAAGCCATGGAGCTGCTGCTCACGGGCGACTTCATGGATGCCGACACGGCGCTGGACCAGGGCCTGCTCAACCGCGTGTCCGCGCCCGAAGCGCTGGATGCGGCCGTGGAGCAGCTGGTGCAATCCATTCTCGACAAGCCGCGCGTGGCCGTGGCCATGGGCAAGGCCCTGGTCTACCAGCAGCGCGAGCTGGGTGTGGAAGCGGCCTACCAGCTCGCCGGCCAGACGATGGCGGTGAACATGCAGGACCCCGATGCGCAGGAAGGTGTCAGTGCATTTGCGCAAAAGCGCCAGCCCAGCTGGAAGGTGCAGGCATGAGCACGACCGGCCTGTCCGTCTTTGATCAACTGATCGCCGATTTCCACAACGCCAGTACCTGGCTGGAGCTGGCGCTGCTGGCGCTGTGCCTGGCGCTGGCCTTTGGCATAACGCGCGTGCTGCGCAAGCATTTCTCCAGCGACACCTCGGTGTGGCTGGGGCCGACGGCGCTGCGTGGCGCGCTGTTCCCCTTGCTGTCCCTGGTGCTGGTGTGGATCGCGCAGGCCGTGCTCGCGCACTACCAGCAGGTGTTCTGGCTGCGCATGGCCGGCTCGCTCTTGCTGTCCCTGGCGGTGATTCGCTTTGTCGTGCGGGTGCTGTCCAAGACTTTCCCGAATTCCACCGCGGCGCGTCTGTTCGAACAGGTATTCTCCTGGCTGGCCTGGGGCGTGGCCGTGCTGGCCAGCCTGGGCCTGCTGCAGGATGTGATGCAGGAGCTCGATAGCCTGCAGCTGTCGCTGGGCAAGACGTCGGTGAGCCTGCTGACCTTGATCCAGGGCCTGTTCTCAGCCGGGCTGATGATGGTGGCCGTGCTCTGGGCGTCGTCGCTGTTCGAGCAGCGCGTGCTCAACAAGGTGGTCAGCGACTTGTCCATGCGCAAGGTGGCGATGAACATCACGCGCACCGTGCTGATCACCGTGGGCCTGCTGGTGTCGCTGTCCGCCGTCGGCGTGGACTTGACAGCGCTGTCGGTGATGGGCGGCGCGGTGGGCGTGGGCCTGGGCTTTGGCATGCAGAAAATCGCGTCCAACTACGTCAGCGGCTTTCTGGTGCTGATCGAGCGTGCGCTGCGCATCGGCGACAACGTGCGCGTCGACGGCTTCGAAGGCCGTATCACCGACATCAAGACGCGCTTCACCGTGATCCGCGCGAGCAACGGCCGCGAATCCATCGTGCCCAACGAAACACTGATCACCCAGCGCGTGGAAAACCTGACCCGTTTCGATCAGCGCTTTTCGCTGACCACCGACATCGTGGTGGAGCTGAACAGCGATGTGGAGCAGGTCAGGGCGCTGCTGCTGGCGGCCGCTGCTGCCCAGCCGCGGGTACTCAAGGCGCCGGCGCCATCGGTGCTGCTGGTGGAAATCCTGGCCTATGGCCTGCAGTTCAGCCTGACCTACTACATCGCCGACCCGATCAACGGCCAGGGCAATGTGCGTTCGGACGTGAATATCGCGGTGCTGGCCGGCTTGCGTGCGGCGCAGGTGGCGCTGGCCGTGCCGCAGCAACGGCTGTCATGGCCTGGCGAAGCGCCGACCGAGGGCGTGGTGCCAGTTGTAAAAAATGGTGCTGACACCATCGGCCATGCGTAGAATCGAACGAACGTGCTTTTTTTCCGTTAACCTTGGTTCTCCCATTGAGGTATTCCGGAAATGCTGCTGTGCGGCATAGAATGTTTTAGGTTTACGTTCACGTCAATTCAATCGAGAAATCAAGGAGCGGCAGCAATGAAGGTACTGGTCCCAGTCAAACGCGTGGTCGACTACAACGTCAAGGTCCGCGTCAAGTCCGACGGCACAGGCGTGGATATCGCCAACGTCAAGATGAGCATGAACCCGTTTGACGAAATCGCCGTC
>JAMNYN010000574.1 GCA_023622805.1 Pseudomonadota bacterium
GACCATGGGCAGGTCCACCTCGCCTTGCAGGTGCAGCCACACCTGGTCGGGCGCGCCGGCTTCGGCGCGTGTCTCACCCTGGGCCGCCCAGCGTACATAGACACCATCGTGCGGGCCCTGGGCTTCGAGCACCAGGCGATTGAATTGCGAGAGCGGGTCCTGGCTTTCGATGTGCGTCTGCGTTTGGGCAAACGCATTGACATCGAGCCGATCCGGGGAAAATTCCTTGGTCATGGCGGGCAGTGTAAGAGAATCAGCCCATGCTTGAATCCCCTTCTTCCTCGAAACCTTTGAACCAGCGTCCTTTGATCCTGGGCTCGACCTCGCGCTACCGCCGTGAGTTGCTGGAGCGCCTGGGCCTCACGTTTGCCACGGTCTCCCCCGAAGTCGACGAGACCCCGGCCCCGGGCGAAGCCCCGCGCGCGCTGGCGCTGCGCCTGGCCGAAGCCAAGGCCCGCGCCGTGGCCGCGCTGCATCCCGAAGCCGTGGTCATAGGCTCCGACCAGGTCGCCGACCTGGCCGGCCAGCCCCTGGGCAAGCCCCTGACCCACGAGCGGGCCGTGCTGCAGCTGCGTGCCATGCGCGGCCAGACCGTGCTGTTCGAAACCGCAGTCTGCGTGACCTGCCAGGCCAGCGGTTTCGTGCAGACCGAGCTGGCCACGGTGGAAGTGCAATTCCGCGACCTGGACGACGACGAAATCGAGCGCTACCTGCGCGCCGAACAGCCCTACGACTGCGCGGGCAGCGCCAAGAGCGAAGGCCTAGGCATCAGCCTGCTGACCCACATCCTCAACGACGACCCCACGGCATTGATCGGCCTGCCGCTGATCCGCACGGCCAAACTGCTGCGCGCTGCCGGACTGCGACTGCCATGAGCCAAGCATCCCCCCCCCAACGCGGCACCCTGTATCTGGTGCCCGCACCGCTGGACTTCGGCTGCGACAGCCAGGCCGCGCTGACCGATGTGCTGCCCGAAGCCACGCTGCTGCGTGCCGCGGGCCTGACCCACTGGATCTGCGAAAGCGCCAAGAGCACGCGCGCCTACCTCAAGCGCGTCGGCGAACTGCACCCGCTGGCCGCCACGCTGCAGGAGCAATCCATCGTCGAGCTGCCGCGCGAAGCCCACAAGAAGGGCGACCATGGCGACAAGGGCAGCGCGGTGTTCGACGCCAAGCCCCTGCTGGCGCCGGCGCTTGCCGGCCATGACATGGGCCTGGTAAGCGAAGCCGGCATGCCGGCCGTCGCCGACCCGGGCAGCTCCATCGTGCGCGCCGCGCATGACCTGGGCCTGGCCGTGGTGCCTCTGGTCGGCCCGGTGTCCCTGCTGCTGACGCTGGCCGCAAGCGGCCTCAACGGCCAGAACTTCGCTTTCGTCGGCTACCTGCCCCAGGACAGTGCCGCGCGCGCCCAGCGCATACGCGAGCTCGAAGCCCTGGCGCTGCGCCAAGGCCAGACCCAGCTGTTCATCGAGACACCTTACCGCAATCCCGCGCTGTGGCAGGCCTTGCTGCAGACCTTGCAGCCCAACAGCCGCCTGGCCCTGGCCGCCGGACTGACCCTGGCCACGGCCCGTATAGAAAGCCGACTGGTGCGCGACTGGAAACGTCTGCCCGTGCCGGCCGACAACCGCACGCCGGTGGTGTTCGCCCTCGGACGCTGAAGCGCGCGGAAAAACCCTACAGCTATCATTGCGCGCGGTCGCAAGGCTTTTACGCCAGGCGACCGGGCTCGTGCCCTGTCCAAGCCACCCCCTGTTTACGGAGTCTCCATGGACGCTGGTACCTGGTTCATACAACGCAATGCCTGGCAGGTGATGGCCCTGGGGCTGGTCTTTTTCGGCGCCCTGTATTGCCTGGGTGGCTGGGGCATGTCGGCGCTGACGCGCACGCTGGCCCGCCTGGGCATGGGCCGTCCGCTGGACACCCGGCCGCTCAAGCCCGACCAGTTGCGGCGCGAATGGCGCCAGTCCTTTCACTCGGTGCTGGTGTTCGGCCTGGGGACCATCGTGCCCTGGGGCTTTCTGCAGCTGGGCTGGGCGCATCTGACGCCCACGGCCAGCGCCGGACGCATTGCGCTGGAAATCTTCGCGCTGCTGATCTGGAACGATGTGCACTTCTGGATCAACCACCGCCTGCTGCACACCCGGCGGCTGGTGCGCTTTCACGGCGACCACCACCGCTCCGTGGTCACCACGCCCTGGTCCACCTACAGCTTTCACCCGATTGAAGCCATGATGCTGGGCAACATCATCCTGCTGCCCATGCTGGTGCATGACTTCTACTTCTGGTCGCTGGCCAGCGTGCCCGTGCTGAGCCTGTTGCTCAACGTGATCGGCCACGCCAACTACGACTTCTTTCCCGGCGTCTCCAACGAGCACCCGCTGGCCGCCAGCCGGCGCCACCACCTGCACCACGCCCGCCCGGCCGGCAACTACGGCTTCGCGCTGGCCTTCATGGACAAGATCATGCGCACCCAGGTCAAGACCGCGCCGATCCAGGCGCCTCAGGCACCGCACAGCGCGCACTGAATGCCGTCCTGCCCTCGCCTGCGCCACTGGCGTGACTGGCAATCCCTGGCCTACATGCTGGGGCTGCCGCTCATCGTGGGCTGGCAATGGACCCATGGTTTCCATTGGCTGCTCTATGGCATCACCCTGTTCTTGACGCTGGGCGTAGGCGTCATTCACCACAACCACACCCATGCGCGCATGTGGCGGGGACGCTGGGCCAACCGCTTCACGGATTACTGGCTCACCCTGCTGCAAGGCCACCCCACGTTTGTCTTCTGGCCGGCCCATGTCGCCAACCACCACCGCTTCCAGCATGGGCCGCGCGACATCGCACGCACCTACCGGCCCGAGTTCGGCGGCGACACCAACCACCTCTGGGGCTATCTGATCCATCCGCTGCAGGCGGCCCTGGTGCTGTACCCCTTGTTCCTGCGCTGGCTGAACCGCCTGCGCCAGCATTCGCCCGGCGCCTTTCGCTACTGCATGGGCCAGTACCTGCTGTGGCTGGGCAGCTGGGCCTTCTTTCTGGCGCTGGACTGGCAAAAGGCGCTGATCTTCATCATCGTTCCCCAGCTGCACGGCTTGCACTGGCTGCTGGCCACCAACTATTTGCAGCATGCGCATGCCGACGGCCGGCCCTTGACCCGGGCGCAGCGCAATACGCCCGATACTCCGCTGAACTACGCGCGCAATTTCGAAGGCTGGGTCAACCCCCTGCTCTTCAACATCGGCCTGCACACCGCCCACCACGAACACCCCCATGCCCACTGGTCGCAACTGACCCGGCTGCATGCCGAGCACTACCGCCAGCGGGTGGACCCGGCCCTGAACGAGGCCGGCCTGCTGCCCTATATGGGACGCGTGTTCGTGCTCGGCCTGGTCTGGCCCGCGGCGAGAACCCGCCCGCAAATGCCCTCAGACGCCATCCAATAACCAGAGAACCTATGCCTGTTGCCTATTCAAACGTCTACCTTCAATCTGCCGGCATGTTTTTGCCCGGCGCTCCGGTGGACAACGCCGGCATGGATGCGTTTGTCGCGCCGCTCAACCGCATCTCCGAGCGCCTCAAACGCCGCATCCTGGCCGAAAACGGCATTCTGAGCCGCCACTACGCCATTGATGGCGCGGGCGACACCGTGTTCAGCAACGCGCAAATGGCGGCGGGCGCCATCCAGGCGACGCTGGCGGATGCGGGCCGCACGCTGGCCGACATCGGCTTTCTGTCCAGCGGCTCCTCGGGCGGCGATGCCTTGATGCCGGGCTTTGCCAACATGATCCAGGGCGAGATGGCCGCGCCGCCCATGGAGACCCTGTCGGTGCACGGCGTGTGCGCCGCCAGCGTAGGCGCCATGCAGGCCGCCGCCATGGCGGTGGAAAGCGGCGCGCACCGCCTGGCCTTGTCGGTGGCCAGCGAGATGCCTTCCCGCCTGTTCAAGCGCTCACGCTTTGCCGCCCAGGGCTACAACACGGACTTCGACGCCCACTTTCTGCGCTGGATGCTGTCGGACGGCGCGGGCGCCGTGCTGCTGGGCGGCCCCAAGGCCTTGCCCCAGGCCAACGGCCTGCAGCTGCGACTCAAGTGGACCCATTTGCGCAGCTTCGCGGGCGACTATCCGGTGTGCATGCAACTGGGCATGACGGCCGACCGCGGCAAGAGCCACCTGGACTTTCCGGCCTGGGCCGATGCCGAAGCCGCCGGAGCGCTGTCCTTGCGCCAGGACATCCGCCTGCTGCCGCATTTGTTCGACGTCTGCATACACGAATACGCCGACCTGGCCCACAAGGGCTGGGTGCCCGAACGCGGCATCGACCATTTCCTGTGCCACTACTCTTCCGAGCGCTTCATTCCCGTCGTCGACGACCTGCTGGGCAAGGCTCAGCTATCGATCCCGCGCGAGCGCTGGTGGAGCAATCTGGCCTGGCGCGGCAATACCGGCGCGGCCTCGATCTTCATCATGCTGTCGGAATTTCTGCAGCAAAAGGGATCCACCCTCAAGGCCGGCGACACCGTGCTGTGCTTCATTCCCGAGTCCGGCCGTTTCACGGCGGGCTATATGCTGTGGGAAGCTGCGGCGGCCGATGCTGCGGCGGCCGATGCTGCGGCGGCCGATGCCGCGCCGGCCGCAGCCGCGCCCGCCTATCCGCGCCAGGGCGCGCAAGCCAGCCAACCCATTCCCGATGACGCCCTGCCCGATGTCGCCACCATCGCGCCGCCCCACGACCCGGCCGCGGCGCCCAAGACCCTGGCGCCGCTGCTGACCGAGCTGGCCAGCATCTGGCAGGACTACCGCTCGAACGTCTGGCGCACGCCGCTGCTGCACCGCATACGCACGCGCCAACTGCACACGGCCGACTATGTGCGCTGGATGAGCCACTGGATTCCCCAGGTGCGCGAAGGCAGCCTGTGGATGCGCGAAGGCGCGGCCTCGCTGACCGGCGACTACGCGGCGCTGGCCTCGCTCATCGACCTGCATGCGGGCGAGGAGCAGCACGACTTCAAGATCCTGCACAACGACTATCTCCAGGCCGGTGGCACGCAGACCGATATCGGCCAGCTGCGCCGCAACCCCGGTGGCGAGGCGCTCAATGCCTATCTGCACAGCCTGGCCGCGACGCCCAACCCGATCGGCCTGCTGGGCGCGATCTACATCATCGAAGGCACGGGCCAGCGCATCGTGCCCAGCCTGCTGCCGTTGCTGCGCGCCGCCCTGCCCCTGCCGCCCGAGGCCTTCCGCTTCCTCGAATACCACGGCGCCAACGACGAGCACCACCTGGACCGCTGGCTGATGGCGGTGCAGATGGCGCTGGAGCTCGACAGCACCGGCACGGCCCAGCAAGCCATATTGCAGACCGCGCGCCATACGGCTGCCATGTATCTGATGCAGTTCCAGCATGTCATATCCGAACAATAAGGACCAGCGCATGAAGAACGAATACACCGATCACGCCTGGGACGAGCGCGACCCCAGCCCCTGGCTGGCGCTGTACCTGGACCAGAGTACGCCCCTGCCCGATGAAGTCAAAGCCGCCTGGCTGCGCGACTGCAGCAGCTCCTCGCGCCAGTTCTTCCTGCCGCTGGTGCGGCCCATGGCGCGCGTGTCGATGATCCTCATCCAGCTGCTCAAGATCTTCCTGCCCAAGCGCTGGTCGCATTCCATGCTGCTGCACCGGCTGCTGGCCTTCAGCATGAACCGCTTTGTCTCACCCGAGGCCAACTGGCTGATCATGCGGCACTTCCACCTGGGCTCCCAGGTGCTGGCCTTCGTGGCTGCGAACGCGCCCGTGGCGGTCACGGCCACGCCGCTCACGCCCATGGTGATCGACGACGTCAAGGACGAGCTGTTCCTGCGCCATGACCTGAACCTGTTCAACTTCGTGATTCGCCTGATCAAGGCCCTGCGCGCGGAAAACAAGGAATTACTGCCCGTGCCCGAGCCGGATTTCTCCATGCTGCGCCAGCCGGAGCTGCGCCTGGAAGACATGCCGCGCGGCAAGCT
>JAMNYN010000178.1 GCA_023622805.1 Pseudomonadota bacterium
GGCGCGCACAAGATCAACAACGTCATCGGCCAGGCCATGCTCGCCAAGCGCATGGGCAAGAAGCGCATCATCGCCGAGACCGGCGCGGGCCAGCATGGCGTGGCCACGGCCACCATCTGCGCGCGCTATGGGCTGGAGTGCATCGTCTACATGGGCGCCGAAGACATCCGTCGCCAAAGCCCCAACGTCTACCGCATGAAGCTGCTGGGCGCCACCGTCGTGCCCGTGGAATCGGGCAGCAAGACGCTCAAGGACGCCTTGAACGAAGCCATGCGCGACTGGGTTGCCAACGTCGACAGCACCTTCTACATCATCGGCACGGCCGCGGGCCCGCACCCCTATCCCATGATGGTGCGCGACTTCCAGAGCGTGATCGGCATCGAGTGCCTGACGCAGATGCCGGAATTCCTCGCGGGCGGCCAGCCCGATGCGGTCGTCGCCTGCGTGGGCGGCGGCAGCAATGCCATCGGCATCTTCCACCCCTATATCCCCTACGAAGCCACGCGCCTGATCGGCGTGGAAGCCGCTGGCATGGGCCTGGACACGGGCAAACACTCGGCCTCGCTGCAGCGCGGCAGCTCGGGCGTTCTGCACGGCAACCGCACCTTCATCCTCCAGGATAACGACGGCCAGATCCTCGAAACGCACAGCATCAGCGCCGGCCTGGACTACCCCGGCGTGGGTCCGGAGCACGCCTGGCTGCAGGAAATCGGCCGCGCCGAATATGTCGGCATCACCGACACCGAAGCGCTGGAAGCTTTCCACTACCTGTGCCGCACGGAAGGCATCATTCCTGCGCTCGAGTCCAGCCACGCCGTGGCCTATGCCATGAAACTGGCCAAGGACATGCGCGCCGACCAGTCCATCCTGGTCAATCTTTCCGGCCGCGGCGACAAGGACATCGGCACGGTTGCCGACCTGTCGGGCGCTGATTTCTATGACCGCCCGTCCATGCGCGGTCTGACTGTGAAGGGAGGGCCTGCCGCATGAGCCGCATTGCCGCCACATTCGAAAAACTCCAATCCGAAGGCCGCAAGGCCTTGATTCCCTACGTCACGGCCGGCTTCCCGTTCGCGGCCATCACGCCGGCGCTGATGCACGGCATGGTGGAAGCCGGCGCCGACGTGATCGAGCTGGGCGTGCCGTTCTCCGACCCCATGGCCGACGGCCCGACCATCCAGAAAGCCGGCGACAAGGCCTTGGCCCTGGGCGTGGGCGTGGTCCAGGTACTGGCCTATGTGCGCGAATTCCGGCAGAAGAACGACAGCACTCCCGTGGTGCTGATGGGCTACGCCAACCCGATCGAGCGCTATGACCAGATCCATGGCGAAGGCGCTTTCGTCAACGACGCGGCCAACGCCGGCGTCGACGGCATGCTGATCGTTGACTACCCGCCCGAGGAATGCGAGGAATTCGCGGCCGCGCTGCGTGCGCGCGACATGGACCTGATCTTCCTGCTCGCGCCCACCAGCACCGACGCGCGCATCCAGCAGGTCGCGCGCGTGGCCAGCGGCTACGTCTACTACGTCTCGCTCAAGGGTGTGACCGGATCCGGCGCCCTGGACCCTTCGGCCGTGCAAGCCATGCTGCCGCGGATTCGCGCGCATGTGAACATTCCCGTGGGCGTGGGTTTTGGCATCCGCGATGCCCAGACCGCCCAGGTGATAGGCCAGATGGCCGATGCCGTGGTCATCGGCAGCCGCATCATCGAGATGCTCGACGGCCAGCCCCACGAAAAAGTCGTACCGCTCACCATTGACTTTCTGCGCGGCGTGCGCAAGGCACTCGACGCATAATGCACCAAAACGTTATGCACCCCCTGAGCCGCTGACGCGGCATCCCCCTCTCAACCTTCGGTGGAGGGGGACGGCGCCCTCGCTGCGGGGCGGCCCTTGCTTGGCGCCCCTGGGTTGGGTCGCGCCAGTTTCATAGGGCTGCGAGCATCGCTGGTGCCACGGATAAAACAAGAGGAAATACTATGTCTTGGCTTGAAAAACTGCTGCCTGCCAAAATTCAGCACACCGACCCGACAGAGCGTCACCAGATCCCTGAAGGCCTGTGGATCAAGTGCCCCTGCTGCGAAACCGTGCTGTACCAGGCCGACCTGGAGAAAAACCAGAACGTCTGCCCGACCTGCGGCCAGCACCACCGCATTGGCGCGCGCGCCCGCCTGAACCATTTCCTCGACGCCGAAGGGCGTTACGAAATCGGCCAGGAAGTCGTGCCCGTCGATCCGCTGAAGTTCAAGGACAGCCGCAAGTACCCCGAGCGCCTCAAGGAAGCGCTGGAGAACACCGGCGAGACCGATGCACTGATCGTGATGGGCGGCTCCGTCAAGAGCGTCAATCTGGTCGTGGCCTGCTTTGAATTCGATTTCATGGGCGGCTCCATGGGCTCGGTGGTCGGCGAGCGCTTCGTGCGCGGCGTCGAAACTGCCATCGAGCAGAAAGTGCCTTTCCTGTGCTTTACCGCCACCGGCGGCGCACGCATGCAGGAAGGCTTGCTGAGCCTGATGCAAATGGCCAAGACCAACGCCGCGCTGACCCGCCTGGCGAAAAAGGGCCTGCCCTACATCAGCGTGCTGACCGACCCGACCATGGGCGGCGTGTCGGCCGGCTTCGCCTTTGTCGGCGACATCGTGATCGCCGAACCCAAGGCGCTGATCGGCTTCGCCGGCCCGCGCGTGATCGAAACCACGGTACGCGTGAAGCTGCCGCCAGGTTTCCAGCGCGCCGAATTCCTGCAGGAAAAGGGCGCCGTCGACATGATCGTCGACCGCCGCAACCTGCGCGACACCGTGGCCAGCAGCCTGGCCATGCTGCAGCGCCTGCCCGCCGACGCGGTAGCGTGAAAATAAGCCCCCCCTGAGCCGCTTCCGCGGCTTGGGCCGCCCCGGCTCCCCCTCTCATCCTTCGGTGGAGGGGCGCCAGGCCAGGGGCGGCAGCCTCGCTGCTGGGGCGCGCCAGTTTCAAGGGCTGTGTCACCTTCAAAAAAAGCGGTAAATGCAGCCATGCACTTACCGCTTTTTTGTTTACAGGCTCACATCAACACACTTGCCTGTATGTAGGCCAGCACCATCATCGCGATCTGCAGCAGCACCAGCAGCACCAGCGGCGACAGGTCGATGCCGCCGATCAAGGGCATGAACTTGCGCACCGGGCGCAGCAGCGGCTCGGCCAGGCGTTCCAGCACCTGGGAGATGGGCGAACGCGTCTGCACCCACGACAGGATGGTGTAGACCAGCACAATGCCTATGCAGCCCGACAGCAGCACGCGCAGCAGGCCGCACAGCGCCAGCCAGGGCAGCCACAGCCCCTGCGCACCCGCGCCCATCATCAGCCACAGCAGCAGGTACTGCAGCAGCTGCAGCACAAAGGCTGCGATCAGACTTGACGCATCCCAGCGTCCTGTGGGCGGCACGATCTTGCGCAGCGGCAGCACGATCCAGTCGGACAGTGCAAACACCAGACGCCCCACGGGGTTGGAAAACGGAACGCGTTGGGCCTGCATGTACAGGCGCAGCAGGCACATGCCGGTGAGCAAGCCCACCACGACGTCCAGTAAAAAAGTGATGATCTGAAAAAGCATGTAGGAATGATGGCTAGAAAGCTTGCGGCAAAAACGCCACAGACAGGCGGCTTGTGCCTGCACGACAGGGACTGGGGCTCCATGGGATGATAGCGGGCAAGGCCCCAGCACCATGACATTACCCCTGACCCTCACTTCCCTGCCGCTGTTCCCCCTGGGCAGCGTACTGTTCCCTGGCGGCCGCCTGCCGCTGCGTGTCTTTGAAGTGCGCTACCTGGACATGGTGCGCAAATGCGCGCGCACCGGCGCGCCGTTTGGCGTGGTGGCGCTGACCGACGGGCATGAAGTCCGCCAGGCCGGCGCACCGCCCGAGCAGTTCCACAGCGTGGGCACCCTGGCCACCATCGCCCAGCTGCAATTCCCCCAGCCCGGCCTGATGCATTTGCTGTGCCAGGGCACGCAGCGCTTTCACGTGCGCGAGCGCCGCTGCCTGCCCCAGGGCCTGTGGGTGGCCGACGTGGAGCTCATAGAGCCCGACCTCACGGTGGCCGTGCCCAACGACCTGCAGGCCGCGGCCCAGGCGCTGGCCCAGCTGCTGCAGACGCTGCGCACCCAGCACGCCGATGATCCCGGCCTGGCCCTGCCCGACAGCCTGCACCTGCAGGACTGCGGCTGGGTGGCCAACCGCTGGTGCGAGCTGCTGCCGCTGACAACCACCTTGCGCCAGCAGCTGATGGAGCTGGAAAATCCGCTGGTGCGGCTGGAATTGGTGGCCGACGTTCTCGAGCGCAGCGGCATCGGTTTTTGATACGTGAGCAGGTGCGCCACACGGCCATTGCATGGGTGCATGCCCAACTCGACTAAAGAACTTAAAATCACCGGTTTTGGCCCCGTTCCACCAGCGCTCGCACGCTGGCGCTTTGTTCATGTCTGACCACAACACCTCCTCCGCTGCCGAGACCGCCGCCCCTCAGGACGAAAACCAACTGATCGCCGAGCGCCGCGAAAAACTCAAAGCGCTGCGCGCAGCCCAGGCCCAAGGCGGTGGTGTGGCCTTCCCCAACGACTTCCAGCCCACGCACCACGCGGCCGACATCCAGGCCAGCTACGCCGAGCAAACGCCCGAAGCGCTGGAAGCTGCCGCTGTCAGCGTCAGCGTGGGCGGCCGCATGATGCTCAAGCGCGTCATGGGCAAGGCCAGCTTCGCCACCGTGCAGGACGGCTCGCTGGGCGCGACCGGCGGCCGCATCCAGCTCTACATCACGCGCGATGCCATTGGCGAAGAGCTGTATGCACAGTTCAAGCGCTGGGACCTGGGCGACATCATCGGCGCCACGGGCACCCTGATGAAGACCAAGACCGGCGAACTGTCGATCAAGGTCACGGCGCTGCGCCTGCTCACCAAGAGCCTGCGCCCCATGCCCGACAAGTTCCACGGCATGGCCGACCAGGAACAGAAGTACCGCCAGCGCTACGTCGACCTGATGATGGACGAAGCCGCCCGCCGCCGCTTCACCGCCCGCTCCAAGGCCATCAGCGGCGTGCGCGAGTTCATGGTGCAACACGACTTCCTGGAAGTCGAAACCCCCATGCTGCACCCCATTCCCGGCGGCGCCAATGCCAAGCCTTTCGTCACGCACCACAATGCGCTCGACCAGGAAATGTATTTGCGCATCGCGCCCGAGCTCTACCTCAAGCGCCTGATCGTGGGTGGCTTCGAGCGCGTGTTCGAAATCAACCGCAGCTTCCGCAACGAAGGCATTTCGGTCCGGCACAACCCTGAATTCACCATGATGGAGTTCTACGCCGCGTACTGGAACTACCGCGACCTGATGGACTTCACCGAAAAGCTGATCCGCGACACCGCCCAGAAGGCGGTCGGAAGCCTGCAGTTGAGCTACGGCGGCAAGCCCGTGGACCTGGCCCAGCCTTTCGAGCGCCTGACCATCCGCGAAGCCATCCTCAAGTACACCGAAGCCGGCGACAACGTCGACCAGCGCGACTGGCTGATTCCCGCGCTGCGCAAGCTGGGCTTGACCGAAGACAAGAACAAGCTTTCCGGCCGCACCCTGGCCAGCCTGCAAGTGCTGTACTTTGAAGAACTGGTCGAGGAAAAGCTCTGGAACCCGACCTTCATCATGGAACACCCGACGGAAATTTCGCCGCTGGCCCGCGCCAACGACGACCGCCCCGAAGTGACCGAGCGCTTTGAGCTGTACATCACGGGCCGCGAATTCGGCAATGGCTTCAGCGAATTGAACGACGCCGAAGACCAGGCCGCGCGCTTCAACGCCCAGGTCGACGCCAAGGACAGCGGCGACGACGAAGCCATGTTCTTCGACCACGACTTCGTGCGTGCGCTCGAATACGGTATGCCACCCACCGGCGGCTGCGGCGTGGGCCTGGACCGCTTGATGATGTTGCTCACCGACAGTGCCAGCATCCGTGACGTGATCCTGTTCCCCGCTCTGCGCCA